>JACPCC010000129.1 GCA_016179995.1 Candidatus Woesearchaeota archaeon
CATGGTATGAAGTGAGACGGTTTCTAAACAACGCATTTTTAGGATGCAAAAATTTCGCCATAAATGGCGAGGTTTTACACCACGAAATTTTTTGCATAAGAATTAAATTTTTCCAAGAATTGTTTAATCTCGCTAACTTTTCGTGGATTTAAAGAAACATGCTCATCAGAACCACTTCCAGTTCTTTTTGCTAAAATAATTATCCATTCGTCATTAATTAAATTTTTAATGGCTTTCTCAACTATTTTTCTTCCTGGATGAGTATTTTTATAATGTTCTGGAATTCCTTTAGTCACAAAATCCAAAGGAGTATGTTTTCCGCCCCAAACATTAGCTCGCACTAATTTTTGAAGAACCAACTTTTTTATAGTCTCTTCTTCACTCATATTTCTAAAAAGTCATAAAAGATTAATAACTGTTTCCTTTAGTTATAAGATATTGATGTATAATTACGAAAGGTTTAAATAATGGACTCTTTTTAATGATTAAATCATGGAAGAATCAATCTTTTTAGATTATGTTGGTGACAATCCTCGTATGCGTATATTGCAATCTTTAAATATATTGGTTCCTAAATTAGCTGAGCTAGGAATTATTATTAAAACCAGAAAGATTGGACGAGCCACACTTTACAAGATAAACCAAAACAATTTTGCAGTAAAACAATTTATTGCTCTTTACGACCAACTAATTTTAGAAAAATTAAATAACTTAGAAAATGTAACGGCGAATAAAGTGGAAGTTGTGGCTTAACGTTTTTTTGAAAGTAATTATCACTTAACTTTCTTGTTGAATTTTGCTTTGTACACCGCTAACTATTTATACCTCAAAAGATTTATACTTCTCAAACAGCACAATCTGTTAAAAAAGAGGTATAAAAGTATAAATGATTCAATTAGCTATTTTTAAGAATCTGCTTTTAGCTATTGCTTTAGGCGTGTTGATTGGCTTAGAGAGAGAATATGCTAAATATCATCAACGAGGACACGCTTTTGCCGGCATCAGAACTTTCCCGCTGATTGCTTTAATGGGCGCTTTAGCAGCTATGCTCGGACAAAGTATCTCTCCTTGGATTCTTTACATCAGCTTATTTTTATTAGGAATTATAATCGCCATTGCTTATTTTCTGCTGGGCGAACAGGACAGACAACATACTGGTGCTACATCAGAGATTGCTGCTTTTTTAACTTTCTTCGTCGGCATGTTTGCTTTTTACGGAGAATTGACTTTTGCAGTAACTTTAGCCATAGTTATAACTTTAATCCTCTACGCCAGATCTGTACTGCATCATTTTGCTGAAAAAATAACTAGAGAAGAAATGCGTGACACAATTATTTTTGTGCTTCTCGCCTTTGTTGTTTTACCGCTTTTGCCCAATCAATGGTATGGTCCATTTGATTTTTTTAATCCCTACTTGTTATGGTTGATGATTGTGCTTATTTCCGGCATAAGTTTTATTGGTTATGCTTTGATACGCTGGTTTGGCGAGCGTGGAATTGGCCTGGCCGGTCTGCTCGGCGGTCTCGTCGGCAGTACAGCTTTGACCATGCACTTTGCTCAAAGAAGCCAGAAACAAAAAAAGATTTATCGTGCTTTAGCTTTAGGTGTGATATTAGCTACCGGAGTAATGTTTATCCGCTTATTGCTGGAGATGTTAGCCGTAAATAGAAAATTCTTTGGCATAATGTTAATTCCTCTGATTATTTTATCTTTAATCTGCGCCGCTTATGCTTACTTCTTCTGGAAGAAACACAGTTCTGTTGATGCAGAAATAGAGCTCGACTCTCCTCTTCGTTTGGCTCCGGCATTAGAATTTGGACTGCTCTTTTTAGTAGTTTTAGCATTGATTAAAATTGCTGGAATTTATTTTCCGAAAGAAGGAATATATGGGTTAAGTTTTCTTTCCGGTTTAGTAAACTTAGACGCCATAACTATTACTTTAGCCCAGCTTTCGGAACTTGCTTTCACATCTCAAGTTGCTGCTCGCAGTATGTTGCTGGCAGTTATGGCTAATCTTTTAGTAAAAATTTGCTTGGTTTCTTGGTTAGGCGGAAAACAATTTAGAAAGATAGTGCTTGGTTTGATGGGAATTTTGATGATTATTGGAATTGGATTGATTTTTTGGATGTGAAAAAGAAATATTTTTATAAGTTCACAATTTAACTAACTCGTAAGTGTTATAGACTTTTACTTCTGATTGCTCCCTTAGCTTTTTATCATTACTCCAAAGAGCACAGTTTAACTTTAAAGCTAAAGCAAAGTAAACCATATCACCAGAATCGGGCGAAATTTTCTCGGCTTTTTCAATAAATTATGTCAATTTATCTAGCTGAACTATACTTATTCTTCGTTTCAATACTTCTAAAAGATGATAGAAATCTTCTGTACTTCGTTCTGTTTTTTTAATAATCTCTTCTTTATGTTTTTCAAACTCAGCAAAGATATATTCTGGTGTGAAAAAATGAAACTTTTCATCAAACAAGAAATGACAATTAACACTATCTTTAATCAAAGCAGCAAAGAGAATATTGGCATCTACTATTAAATCCATTTTATTTAGCCATTTTTCGTAATTTATCGCTTACGGCTCGGCTTACTTCTTTTCCCAATCTAATAGCATCGGCTTCCGTTAATTTGTTTTTCTCTTTGAATTTTCTAAGAAAATCTAAAA
>JACPCC010000102.1 GCA_016179995.1 Candidatus Woesearchaeota archaeon
CCGTCGTTTTATGACAGTTATTAATATAATATTGACAAACCATTTTAATCACCCAACCATTTATATTTTGTTAGAGATAGAAAATTTTATAAACATTATTAACTTTGTGTTATAATAATAACAAATAGAATGGAAAAATGTAAAAAGGAAAATGTAATGGTAACAGTTGCCCATTTAGTGGAAAATGAAATTAGAAAACAACCTTATCTACAAGAAACATTAAGAAAAAAATTAGTTAATTATGCTGCTCTTGCTGAAGAATTGTTGCCAAAAGTAGAGAAAGAGCTGCAGAAAAAAGTTAAGTATGGTGCTTTAATTATGGCTTTAAGAAGATTAGCAGATAAATTAGAGCAGTCATTATCCAATCCACATTTTCTAAAAGAGCTCAAACAAGCTGAACTTTCTCTAAAGAATAATATTTTAGTTTTAACTGTTTTAAAATCGCCCACAATATTTAATGTTTTGAGCAGATTTTACTCTTTGGTTGATTTTGATAAAGGCGATTTTCTTACGATCACTCAAAGCCATTCTGAAGCAACGATTCTGGCCAGTCAGAAGTACAAAGAGAAATTTTTGAAAGAGTTAAAAAAAGAAAAGATTCTCGCTTTGGAAGAAAATAATGTGGCTCTTTCTCTCAAGCATTCGGAAAAATTGGTACATACCCCCGGACTTATTTTTATGGTTTCTCGTGAATTGGCTTGGAAAAATATTAATATTGTCGAATTTGCTTCCACCCGTACAGAATTGATTTTAATAGTTGATGGTGGTAGTTCCATCCAGGCTTATGAATCACTGCAAGAATTGATTAATAAGTTATAGAATTTAAAAAAATAAATTTAAAAAAACAAAATTAAAATAAACAATAAAAAAATAGACAAAAATAAACGTCTACTTCACACTCTCTTTAATCCTTAACTTCTCCTGTACCAATTCTTTATACTTATACTTCAAAGTAAATCCCAAAGTTTTAGTGTAGATATCATCTTCACCTAAAGCAGTTTTTAATTTACAAAGTATTTCGGTGGCGACTGGCGAATTAGCATTAGCTTCGGCAAAACGCCCTTTATTCTCTCTTCCGCCAGATTTACATTCCCACTTTTCCGGTTCGTCTATTTCGTAAGCAAACTCTGAATAACGGGCATTAAACTCTTCTTCAGGCGAGGCCGATTCGCCGCCGCCAGCATTTTGCACAGTTATCTTTAAAGTAACAACACCCTTACCCCCCATATCCTGCTCTACTTTTGTAACTGTTAAAGGCGCACCAGAAACAGCAAATGTTTTTGTTCCTTTAACTTCACAAACTTTCTTATCTCTAATGTCGCCTTTAAAACAAACGTCATTAATTAACAGATGGGTTTTGTAATCATAAGAATACTCCACATTCCAGTTTACGTCAATAAAACCAGTGACTTTACGTTTATATTTAGCTGCCGAATCGCCAGGAGTAAAAGTGACGCTTTCCAACCCCCCGTCTGGATTAAATTCAGATTTTTTATCTAAAATTGCCGTATTGCTGATGGTCCAGGCGGGAATACCTTCAAAATCTTCTTGAGCAGGACCGATTAATCTAAAGCTGGCTTTCCCTACAGGAATACTTTCTTCACCTTTATTTTTAAGGGATAGTTCTAAAGGGAAATCTTCCGTATCATAAATGGTATCAATTCCTTCTTCTTGCAGACCCAAAGATTCAAAATTAATTTCTAAACCTTCCGTTCCACCGAGAAAAATGCTTTTGCTTTGCGTTTGTGTCTGGTTGCCACAAGCAGTTAGAACTAAAAGCAAACTTAATAAGGCCAGTAACTTAATAATCTTAATTTTCATATCCCATCCCTCTTTGATAATATTTTCAAAATTGCTTTTTCTTGATTAATTTTCTTGATTAAATATATATTCACATTTAAACCTTCACATTTAAACCAAAGTAAAGATACATTTAAACTAGATTTAAACTAGGTTCTTATGAACATAAAATAAAGAACATATATAAAACTTACTGCTCTTGAAAGAATAGAATGGACTAATTGTCCAGTTCGTAGGATGTGTGCTTTTTACCTTCCTGCTTAAAATATTCACAAACAAACAGCAAAATATAAATAACTGGTGTTTTATTTGAAGTTATTAAGATAGATAATTGGAGATTGTTATAAAAAAATGATTAAAGCTATCCTATTCGATTTTTGGGGCACTTTAGTAGAACAAGGCCTGCATAGCCCACTTAAAGAACTGCACGCCATCTTTTGTCCTAGAACCTCTTTTTCAGAATTTGTTATTAAAGCCGAAAAAGCCATGATGACTAAAACTTATCCGGGATTAAAAGAAATGTTTCTCTGCTTAGAAAACGAGTTCAATTTTCCTCTTTCTGAAGAATTTCGCGACAATTTAATCGGTTTTTGGAACAAAAACTGGATGTTAGCACACCCTTATCCGGAAACCGAGATTATTCTTAAAGAATTAAAAGAAACTTATACTTTGGCTTTGATTTCCAATACAGACAGTATTTCTATAGAACGAGTTATGGAAAAATTTTCTTTAAAGCAATTTTTTTATAAAACCTTCCTGTCTTATAATCTGGGATTAATTAAAAGCGAGCCAGATTTTTTAAAAACTGTTCTTAAAGAGTTAAAATTAGATGCAACAGAAGTTTTGGTAGTGGGAGATAGTCTACAAAGTGATATCTATCCAGCAAAAAAAATGGGGATTAAAGCCATCTTAATCGATCGTAAAAACAAACGCGACGTACAGCCTAAAATAAATTCGTTGCAAGAACTTCCTTCACTAATTAAAAAAATAGAAGAAGAAATCGGTGACAAATAATAATGGTAGAAATAACTTTCTTGGGTACATCTTGCATGCAGCCCACAAAAAAAAGAAACCATTCTGGGATTATGCTTGCTTATAAAACAGAAAATATCTTAATGGATTGTGGCGAAGGCATACAAAGACAAATGCGCCAAACCGGCATAAAACCAGCCAAAATTACCCGCTTATTAATCAGCCATTGGCATGGCGATCACGTCTTTGGCATACCGGGATTGATGAGCGCCATGGGCGCCGACCAGTACGCTAAAAAATTATATATTTACGGCCCTAAAGGTACAAAAAAATATTTCGAGCACCTATTTCAATCTTTTGCCGCCAAAGGTATTGTCGAGCATGAAATTAAAGAAGTAGAGCCCGGAATATTCTTGGAAACAGAAGATTTTTATTTAGAGGCACAGGAATTGAAGCACTCTGTGCCTTGTATTGGCTTTAGCTTTGTTGAGAAAGACCGTTTACGTATTAATGTAGCCAAGGCTGAAAAATTAGGTTTGTCCGGACCGCTCCTTGGAAAATTACAGAAAGGCGAAGATATAACTTTCAAAGGAGAGAAAATCAAAGCTAAAGATTTAACGTATAAAGTAGAAAGAAAAAGAATAAGTTATATTGCTGACACTTTGCCTTGCAACGGCGCGAATAAACTGGCCAAAGATGCAGAATTATTGATCTCCGAAGGCACACACCTGAGTGATATTTCCACTAAAACTGAAAAATATATGCACTTGACCGTCAAAGACGCAGCGTTAATTGCTTCAGAAAATAATGCCAAGAAATTAATAATAACCCACATCAGTCCAAGATATAAGAGCACAGCAGATATGATACAAGAGGCACGCGAATATTTTGACAATACCCTTATTGCAGAAGATTTTATGAGAGTGGAAGTTTAGGGATAGAGAAAAGGGATAATACAATCGCAGGATTGGATGCATTCTTCAAAAGATAAATACCCAAAACTTCCTTCCGAATGAAAATAGTGATAAGAAGCTAATTCTTCAGCCAGCGCTTCATTTTTTTGCTTGGTTGTCATATGTCCATATTTAAACAGAAGCTCGATAAGATGTGTGTTTAATTTGTAAACAGCAGAAAAATTTGCAGAAGTCCTTGCCCCTTGTCTTTTGATTTGGACCCGAACAAAAGATAATTCTTCATCCCTCTTACTTTCAATGATTTTGCGTAATTCTTTAGCTTTCGCTGAAAATCCTTCCATTTCAAGTTTATCTATAAAATTTAGAAGAGATTTTTCAGCATGTAAGTACTCTTCCATTACAAAAGGGAAAAATGCCAGTCTATTTTGAGTGTTCGGATTTAAAAAATTTCTTAATACTCCCCATTTTCCCGGGCAGCCCCAACCTGTTGTTGCCAAGGTTTCACTGCCCTCCCCTCCTTTCCAAAAAATTTCGCTTTTTCGTTTATAATTATCTAGCACTTTTTGAATCAAAACTGCATCTGCCGCTAATTCTCTTTGTTTTTGCGTATTCTGCACAACTTCCACTACTGCCTGCTTATCTTTTGGAAATGTTTTTTCAAGTAGCTTCACTTGGGATGGTCCCTTAGCGGCGCATCCGGCCAATAAACTTCCTACAAAAATACTGAGATATAATAATTTACGTTTAACTGACATGTGTCCAAGAAATTAAAATAGATTTATAAGGTTTTAGTAAACATTAGATGAAGATATTATTTTGCCGTTGGTTTCTTCTTCAGAGGATCCTCAGGTACATTCTCAAATGGTTTATCCTTGATATGTTCCAAACCAACTTTTTCCTTCCCCATCACTTCTTCAATCTTCAGCCCTCTTCTTTTCGCCAATTCCACAGAAACTGCAAATAAATTTCCCGTCTGCTCTAAATCTTCCAGCATTAAAAAATACCATTCCTCGCCGGAGAATTTTACTCCGATCCATCCTTCCGCGCCAAATTTCCTGGCAAATGTCCGTAATTGTTCCAACTCACCGTGTTCAAAATATTTCTTTTTGTCTTTCGTGACTTTACACTCAATCGCTAACCTGCGAATGGCATTTGCGGCAATTAGATCAGGAGAAGGATATGAAGAACTTCCCGAACCAGCAGCACGAAAACAAGCCCATCCGGCTTCATTAAACGCCTTGACTAACTCCCGCTCCCCCCTTGTACCCTTAGCTTTACGATTCATGAACTTGTACAATAAAGAGAAAATTCTTAAAACTACCTCTTTTAAAACGAAACATTTAAAAGTGTTATCACTTGAGGTAACAGAATAATTAGAAAGGAGATTAAACTTAAAAAAGCCCATCATCTAATCCGGGGTTATAGTTATATCGAGGTTATAAATTTTAAAATGCGCCTAACCAGACAAAAAATAGAAGAAATTCTTCAAGGCATTTTGGGTCTGGAGAGCACTTCTTTCATACGCACTTTAAGCGACAAAGATAACATTTCTGAATTTGAATTGGCAAGCAAAACAAAAAAAGATATCAAAGTAATCCGCCGCATGCTTTACTTCCTCTATAACCACAATCTCGTTACTTTCAACCGTAAAAAAGACAAAATAAAAGGATGGTATATTTACTATTGGACGCTCGTTCCAGAAAGTATAAAATATTATTATATCAAAAATAAAAAAGAAAAATTAGTTCATTTAAAAGTCCTATTGGAATCAGAAAAGAAAGAATTGTTCTATACTTGCCATGCAAAATGTACTCGATTAGATTTTGATAGGGCCATAGAATTTGAATTTCATTGCCCCGAGTGCGGCGAGTTAGTTATGCAAGATAGCTCGGAGAAGAAAGTACAAATCCTGGCTAAAGAAATGAATGATGCAGAGAAAGAAATTGCCCTATTAGAGAAAGAAGCAATTCAGAAATTGGCGCAGGCCAGAGAGAAAAAAAGCGAAAACGTAGTTAAGAAACATAAAATCAAGAAAAAATCTTCTGCAAAAAAGAAAAGTAAAAGAAAATAAAATTAAACACTAATTAAACACTGATTAAAAAAACAATTGAAAAAAACAACTAAAAATTAAGTTTATTTTCTTCTTTTGGTAACTAATCTTTTAACCGCTTCTTCATCTGATAAAACACGCGAAGTCATCTTCTGGATATTTTCTTCCATAGACGCGACTCTTCTCTCCAATAAGATCAGCACCCTTAAAGAATAAACAATTGCTGCTAAAGTCCCGATAATCACTGCTAAAATTACATCCGCTATTTCTAAGCCCGGCATTTTCCTACACCTCTTTTTTAAGTTTGAATTTATTATATCTTAAGCTTTGAGGTATATAAAGATTTTGATTTTAAAACTTTGTTGACGTAAAGGTTTATAAAGAACTAAGTTGAGAAACGCGTAATTGTCATAAAAATGGAAGATTACGAAGAACTATTAAAAAAAGCCGAATCTGAACTGCCCGAAAGAGGCAGCGCCAGCGAACGCTTTGTACTAGAAAACATCAGAGGGCACCTAGAAGGCAACAAAACCATTTTGGTCAATCTAAAAAAAATTGCTAAGGATATAAATCGCAACGAAAATGAACTGCTCAAATACTTGTTGAGAGAATTAGCTACCCCGGGAAAATGGGACGGCGAGAGGGTTATTTTAGGCACCAAAGTAGCGGCTACACTAATTAACAAAAAAATAAAGAAATACGTCAGCGAGTATGTTTATTGTTCTGAGTGCAACAAGCCCGATACACAGCTTCTGCGTGAAAAAGATATAACTTACCTGCGCTGTTTGGCCTGTGGCAGTAAAAAACCGGTTAAAGCGCTTTAGGGTTTTTGTATAAATATTTTAGTACACTTAAAATTTAATATCACGTTGGTAAAAAATATGGTTGCAGGAAAATTAATTGTTTCTGAAAAAGAAAGCCCCAACGGCTTGCTTCTGGTAATTACCGATGCCAATATTCTAGGAAAAAGTTTTGAGGAAGGAAAATTACAACTTGATTTGAGTAAAGAATTCTATAAAGGAATAGAAAGAAATAAAGAATGGATTAAAAAAATGTCGCAAAAAGCCCAATATTTTCATCTCACCGGCAAAGAAGCCATAGCTTTAGGTGTAGAATTTGGTTTAGTAAAAGTTGATAAAATTCTTTACATCAAGAAAGTTCCGCATGCGCAGGTAGTTATAGGAGGATAATAGTTTTTGTCATAATCATCACTTAAAAGAAATTAATAAAGTTTAAATATTATACAGAAGATAATCTAGGAGCATCTGACAATGGCGCGCTGGCCGGACAGGCGATAGGTTTTGTTTGTCGTGATAATGATGGCGGTAAAAATCAGGATGTTGGAGGAATTGTAACTATTGGTTCCGGATCTAGTGCTAAAAACTATCCAGATCGCTGTGTTAAAAATCAAGTCCAAGAAACTTACTGTAATCCTAGTTCTTATGGCGCTGTGCTCTTGCCTTGTAGTACGGGAAAAAATTGTGTAGATGCCGATGGTGCTACTGGTCCGCTGCCAGCAAGTTGTGCAGTTTGCCCATCAATAGTAAATTCTTGTGAAGGTGCATCTTTAATAAAAACTACAACGACAGAAAATTGTGCAGCTGTAAGAGAAGTTACTGATTGTCCAACACAAATTGATGGTCTTATTAGTACATGTACTAGTCTAACTACTTCTACCGGTCAGTCCGCAGCCTGTGGCAAATGTGGTGTGAAAATATGCAATGTTGCAGGTAATGACTATTTCAGTTCTGAGAATAATATCTGTTACAATGGCATTGATACAGGAAGGATAGTTTCTGGACTAGGTTGTTCTGTAAGTTGCAGTGATAGTGATGCTAGTTCTACTGATACTAAAGGGATACTTACTGTAACTTTGGGTGATGGGAGAACTTTGACTTACCAAGATAGCTGTGATGATTCCTTTAATCCCAGCAGAGTTAAAGAATATTACTGTTTAAATAATTTGGCTAAAAATGTTCTGATTGGTGATAGTAACAAACATTGCCTAGATGGTATTTTAGTTCCATTAAATTAATAGGTGTTTATTTTTTAATTTTTTATCTTTATTTTTTTTAATTGATTAATTACTTTATCTATATTTTACTCTATTTCTACCCCATAAATCCGCCCAACCCCACTTGTTTTTCTTTTTCTCTTCCAAAGATATGGTCCACATTTCGCTTCAAAATATTCAAAGTCTGCTTCAGATAGGGAGAAAAGTCGTACTTTTCAGCAAGCACGAGAGAAGGCCCCAAATACTTGACCACTGAACCCTCAGTAATAGTAAATATAATCCTCCCTTCACAAACATTGCATTTATTAGATAACGGTGGACGTCGAAATTTAGTATTACAGCCCACGCAGCGAAATTGCTGTGAAGAGAACTTACGCAAGTTTCCTTTAATATCGCGCAGCAAATGTTTCTGAATCACCAAATAAGCCACATCATCCATATCTACGGCGCGAACTTTCTGAGCAATATCCATTTGTCCAGCTATCTTTTCTTCCATTGAGGGTAAAATTTTATAGGCAGAACACTGCACGCCTTTATTGAAATCATCAACCGGCATAGTGTAACCAATCTTTTCATATTGTAACGGCGTGTTTAACCTATCTCCTATTTGTTCTATTTTTTTACCATTAACTTTAACTTCCCAGGGCTTTTTCATTTCCAAGGCCGCTTCGTATAACTCCAGCGGATATTTCCAAACCACATCAACCCCGTGCACTTGGTCATCAACTTCGGTTGGATATAAAATAGAAGTTAAAACCAGAGGGGAATCCATAGTATTGTGCGCAAAGATAGGGTGCGGACCACATAAAAAATTTTGGTGTTTGGGCACTTCCAAATCATAAACATATTTGTATGGAGATTTAAACTTTTCAATTTTCCGTACTTTTTCAACGCGCAAATCGCCGCACTCTATTTTCTTAAAGACCTCGGACAATTCTTTATTTGCGGTATTAGAAAACAAAGAGTTAAACTTCTTAAAAGCCCCGCGTGAAGCTGCTCTTGTCCTTTGATGATTATAATAATTACCTATCAATTTTCTAATGTTTTCTTTAACTAAGCCTTCTTTTCTTAGTGCCCCATAAAGCTCTTTTGTATAATCCTGAAGTGGCCACCAAGAATCCGTATGATTATAATCAGAATAAAGTATTTGCAGACAACGTGTTCCTTTATTGATTGTAGTCTTTTTACCAAGCGAGTGCGCCAATAGAGATAACTCCGCCGCCAAATAATGGCTTTTACTATAAAGCATGGAAAAATTCTTCTCAGCATAATAATGTCCATCGCCTTTAAGGTAAGTATCTAAAAATAATTGTTTCAATGGAGATGGGAGTGTAAACACAAAAGGCGGCAGATGTTTCTCTCCCGATTTAACTGCGCCAAAACCCATCTTTAACAATAATTCTCTTAACACGGCGGGCAGACGTATTCTGGCGCAATGCTTCCTGCCTGCACGATGATCCCAGCTAACTGCCGCTTTGCTCCCAGTAATTTTATTCAAACTAGCTTCAATTTCTTTAACAATTGAAGGATTGGTATTAACTATCTCCGGAGCTCGCTTTTTATGAAGATGTCCTTCAGCGATAAGATAGGCGCTCAACCGGACAAAATCTTCATCAATGGTAAAGAAACGATTAATTGCCCCGCCATTTTTTAAAAACACCTTATTCCCAAAACGACTGATACCAATTTCTTGAAGAATTGCCAAAGGAATTTTTCTGTCGCCATTAATATACCTATAAAAATTATGGCCTAAAGAATACTGCAACTTTTCTTTTACTTTAACTTCCAATCCTAAAATTTCCTTCTTCAACTTAGAATCTATTGGTACATAAATCTTCTCTGGCATCAATTGGCACAAATCAATTGCCCCTAACTCAGATTCTGGCAAATTAATTTTACCTAAAGTTAAAATAAAATCGCTTTCTTGCAACTCACGCACTTCTTTAGATATAATTTCCTTGCCCTTTGTTACAAAAAGACTATGGTCGCCAGTTACACAGATGCTACCGTGAGTTGTTTTTACTTTGGAAATATATTCGGAAGAAGAATGACGGATGAATTTAGTTATAGGAAAGAAAGACACGCCCCTAGTACTGGCATCAAAGCTTATGGCTTCGTAACCATTAATCTCTAAAATCTCATAATCCCCGTCTCTTCTTATTTTAGACTTGTTTTCTTCCATCAACTTATCAGTCAGCGGACCGATAAATTCTGTAGAAATCTTCCCTTTTTGTCGATAATAAACTAATGTGTCGGGAGGTACGGATTTTGCGCCCCGGCGTTCTGGTAAATACTGCCTTGAAAAGTTAAGCAGAGCATCCATTAAGAGCATTGCGCAGGCTTCATCACCATCACATTGTTTAGTAAGAACAGAGTTGGCGATTACTTCGTTTCCTTCGACATTAAGACAATAACTTTCTTCTGCTGGAATCTCAGTAACTGAAGTAATAGTATCATAAACATATTCTGAATCGTATTTTTGACTAATTCTTACTTTTTTCTTGGTCGAAGCCAGATGCTGAAGTATCGCCTTCTTCCGAGAAGAAATAAAGTTAACATAGCGTATGAATTTATCCATAAAAACACTCTGAATTGTCCCTTTAGTAATTGTAAAATGTGGAATCTCTCGACCTTTCTTGATATAAAATTCTTTTAATTTATCTCCCGGCAATTTAGTATAAGTATAATTTTTAACGAAGATTCCCATTTGACCTAACATGAAATCTAAATCTCTTAGAAGTCCGCTGCTGACTGTATCAAATGTGGCCCTTAAATCACTCCTGCTTACCGAACCATCGCCTTCAAAGTAACCAGAAAGCAAATGACCTTGTTTTTTAAGAGGAAGATTGAGAAACATTTCCGGCATTCTTTTCTCATACGCAGAACAACCGCATTTTAAAATATTGACAAATAAATGATAAAGCAGCCGGCTGGAATAAGTCATGCGATCTTTTTTATTTTCTGTCGTTTTAAGACCAAAAATATTCAGCATTGTCTGACCAATGAAGGCCCTTATTTCTTCATTTTCGGCTGCGATATAGACTTGGTATAAACCATTACCACCTTTCTTTATGCCACGAGAATACCCTTCTGACACATAAAGCCCGACTAATTTCAAAAAATTCTCATTGACTGGAACACTAATGGGTATTTCTACTGTGTCTCTTTTTGCAGCTAACTTAAAATTATCAACTTTTTTGATTTTACCTTCTAATTTTAACTTTGAAATAAAATTAATCGGATAAGAATCTCTTCTAGTATAATTATCAAACTCTTTTTTAGAGTAATGTTCTCTTGCATAAACTTTGATTTTAGGCACATTAGAATTAACCTTTCTGACCATAACCCAATCACACTCGGCCAATAAGTCTAATAAATTAATAGATGGTATATCTCGAGAAGTAATTTTAATATTGTAGGGCAAGGCTAAAGTGTCTCCTACTTTCAATTCCTGCGCCCTAACTACTTTTTTATCTACTTTACTTCCTTCAAGATTAGTTTCAAAAATTATTTGTTTGTGGTTAGATGTAATTTTTAACTCGCGGCCAAGTTTTGTTTTTATCTTTAGCATTGGATGCGGGGCGTGTTTAGTGAAATTTTTAACTGCAACAATTTTTTGATCTTTTCCGATAGTTTTTATCCCAGAAACAATAACTTCTTTAGTTCCAAAAACATCGACAATTTTAGTAGGATTAAATTTTTCAACAACGACGCCGATTTTTTCTAACGTCCATTTTCCGTCTACGAGTAGAGGTATAAACGTATTATAATCGAAACAATCCCTTCTCAGACCTGCATGATACATAGGATGACATAACAAAGCCTGCGTCTCGGAAAAACCAATGATACGGCCAATCAATCCGGCAGAAATGTGCGGCGCTAAACCAATAACTAAATGACCAACTAAATCTTCATCTTTTTTGATATTGTAAAATGGCTGCAAACCATAAAATCTCACTAATAAATCATCCACAAAATTAGCTACACGACTCAAGACTTTTGGTGCTGATTCATCTAAAGAATCAAAGCCAGGCAAAATTACATCCTGCGGCTTGATCTCTAAAATTTGCTCTTGTGAAGTTAACGGTTGGTCATTAATATCGGCAACATAGCCAAGTTCCCGCAGTTTCTCTAATGAAGTTTTAATTTCTTTAGGTTTGAAATGAGTAATTGGCATTTCCGTACAATCATAACGCGTAGTGCCATCTTTATTGACGTAAATATTGTGTTTAGCTCGCAGAAAACCCTTAGCTAAATGCTCAACAACATGTTCTTTATTAGAAGTTCCCCTAATTCCTTTAATCAAATCCGGATAAGTAACTTCACCCAAACGAGCTGCCGCTTTATCAAAATAATATTTGATATCTAAATCGCGTGTGCTAAAACTGTTTGCCGCGCCATGCCGACATTTATCTTTGTCAAGAGGGCCGCAGTTGCGACAATTGTATCTTTTTTTTGTTTTCTGACCGCACTCTTCACAATTGGCATAAATCATCTCTTTTTTACAATTAGAACAATAACTTAAAGGAAATGCGCTATTCACCTTTCCTGCTTTTAGGGCTGCTTGAAAACTGCGCAACCTATCTCCTTCTTCTCCGACAGGAAACATCACCTGCGGACTGCCAGTCATTGCACGCATTTTAGCTTTTTCCGGACGACCCATTCTAGCTCCAATGAATGTTCCTGCCTTATCACGCATTTTTATTCTAGAAAAAGAGTTCAACCAGTCTAGGCTATTTTTAAAATCGGCAGTTGGTAAATTTAAGGCTTGCAATTCTTCTTCCGTCTTAAAACAAAATAAAAAAGATAACACCAAGGCCTCTTCTTTGAGTAATACCACACTTTCAGCGTTGACTACTTCGTGCGGTACGCCGCAAAGTTCTAAAGTGCGTTTGGCTTTCTGCCACTCTTCTACTTTTGGAGAATAAGGGATAATTATTTTTTCTATTGAATCGTTAACGCCACCAACTACCACAAGATCTTCTTTAATGATTTTACCATTCTTAAGCCAAGATACAAAATTAGATAAATCCTCAGTAGAAATTAATTTCCAATAATAAGTAAAACGGGAATGTAAAGGAATGGATAGTGCTAAACTTAAATCGCGAGCTTCGTCAAAAGATGGTTGGTTCTGGAAGGGATTAGAAATAAGCTCTTGCAGACGCCCAGGAGATGTAGACAAACTATTTTTGAGATTTGTGAGGGGTGGGTTTTCATTCAACACGGATGAATTTTTAGTTGATACGGACAAGTTCTCGGTTAACGCAGAAAACGCTTTTTCTAACTCTTGCGCCCACCATTCGATGCAATAACCGGCCGGCACTAAATCTTGTCCGTTCTCAGAAAAATCACCATAATTAAAAAGTATATCTCCTAAAAAAATAACTTCCTTGACTTGAGAAGAATGTCGTTTAGCTTCTTCTTCCGTTTTCAACATTAATACATTACCATTCTGTAAAAGAACTATCGGCCCATCTAAATTATCACAAACAGATATGGTCGCTGCTTTTCCCGGACGTTCTACTTTTAATTGCGTACCAATAGCAATATACTTGTTCAGAACTGCTTGTGTAGCTGGAGAAATGGCCGCAGCAGAAAATCCGGTCATCCTTGTCCGCCCATAACGCAAGCGAAACCCGCCAACCCCCAGTGGATGCGTCAAAATAGGACGACCGGCCACCAAATCCATTATAAAAGTGTTATTAGCCTTGACTATTTTTTTCCCATCTTTATTTTCTGCAACTTTATCTTTGCTAGCATGGGCAGCATGAATTTTTTCTTTAAGTTGGATAAATTCCTCCAACCATCCCCAGTCTAAACCTAATTCCTTTCCCCACTTAGATAAACGTTTCCATAATTTTGGAGCTTTTTGGCATAACCCCTCGGCTAAAACTAAAGCCACACCTCCACGAATTAAATTTCCTTCAATCCTAGGTAAATCTTTGTAGTTAGATACTTCTCTTTTTTCTGTCGGGTCGCCGTCAACTTCAACCGGTAGATGAGAAACCATAAACTTTAATACCTCATCGGAAGGATGATACTGCAAATTAGTAACCCATTCATGATAATCGTGTACTTCTATATTGTAACGGTTGACTTCTTTTTCATCCGGGTCGTAAGGGGCATAACCCATTTTTACACGAACATAATCGCTTAGAATAACAGACGTAGCTGCAGCAGTTCCTCCTGCCCCCCGAATAGGTCCGGCATATTGCAAAGCAAAATATTCGCGCCCATCTTTTCTTTTCTTAATTTTTAAACCAATAAAACCTTCTAACGGCGCAGAAACTATACCCAAAGTAAGATAAGCAAAGCCAACCCTAATACCAATTTCCAAGGCCTCTTGGTGATTAGAAAAAGTACAAAACTTTTGCTGAGCTACTTCAACAGCTATTTGAAAGCCCACCCGCCAATCTAATAGGCCTAATTCTTTTTCTAATTCCATTATGCGTCCAGGAAGATTGGTGCCAACTAATTGCGGAGCCACTACCGAGATTAATCCAACTACTCGCTCTGCCATATTCTTAGCTAAAGGAATATTAACTTCATCTTCTGGATCGAGACCTTTTTTACGTGCTGCGCCAGCTAGAGCATAAGCTGAGTTTAGACCGCGGTCTAAATAAGCAAAGTACTCTTTCATGCTTTCTGAAGCGATTTCGGCCATTTTGTTTTATTTAGTTTTGTTAGCTTTTTTTGTTGATTTGTGTTAGGTTTTTTTGTTGGATTTTGTGTGTTTTTTGTTGGATTTTGTTGAGCTTGGTGCAGTTAATTGAAATTGAGTATCTTAACTTGTCTCGTCTTTAAATTAACTAAAGGGACCCTGGCGGGTTCTGGATCGTGACCTAATTTTTCTTGAAATGTTGTTTTAGCCTGCCAACAGCTACCACAAATCAAAGTTACGCCTTTGTAATTAGCAACCGAACAATAATGGATATGCCCACTAACCATGATGTCAGGAATTTTGCGTATCAAAAGTGGGTCATCTTTATATCCTGGAACATAGGGCGTTGATTTAAACGAGGGAGCTAAATGACGACGCTTTAGTAGAAATTTCATAATTAAATCAGCACGATGATATCCCCCGCCATTTCGTATACTTTCTACATTAGCAACATAATAATCAAAGCTAAAACCATGATACATTAAAACGTCTAACCCAGAAAAGGTTTTACTTTTCCCAATATTTATCATGGCCGGATTGCTGACCATAGTTACATTAGGCAACTCGTAAAGCGCTGGAGCAAACTCCTTATAGAATAAAGTTTGCGGCTCAGCAATGTGCGTTACATCATGGTTTCCTGCACAAAGCACTATCTGCTTATCTGAAGGTATTTTTTTAATCAAATTTGCAAATTCAGCATATTGGCCAACAATATCTTTTATTTCTAATTCTTTTTCCTGTCCGGGGTAAATACCAACTCCGTCTACTAAATCACCAGAAATAATGACATATTTAACTTTAGAAGCTATTTCGCGCTGTTGTTCATTTCCAACCAAACAATTAATCCATTGTAAAAATTTATTAAATTCTTCTTTCAAAAATAGACTAGAACCAACATGCACATCGGAAAGAAAAATAGCATACTCTTCTAAATCGCCTTTTTTCATCTCGTTGGTTTCTGGAACATCTGGCCAAAAAAATTCCTCGGCAAAAATAATTTTATCTTGAAATGTGCCAGACAAACCAACCACTTCATCGAATACCAAATCTTTAGCCATAGCAAATATGTCGGCCCTATTTTTTGAAATGATGACAGAAATCTTGCCAGTTAAATCTTCTAATGTAACAATAAGATTGCCATTTTTAGTAAGACTAATATTCTCTACTAAACCAATAATAGATACTTTTTCTTTCTCTTTCTTTTTAAGTAGTCTGCCTATAGCGATGGTGCCTTGTAATTCACTGCGCTGGCGCAGTATCTTTTCCAAAAAATTATAACGTGAAATAAATATGGAAGTAAAGTGTGCAGGACTAAATTTTTGTGGTTCGATAGAAAAAGTATACACTACATCTAATTTATGTTCAGAGTGAATAAGAAGATGTGCACTTAATTCTGCGGCTTCAGCTTCATCTTTGGAATCAGAGATTATAGAATATGAATCTTCGTTTTTTATATTTAAACTAACACTGGCCGCGCCATCTTGCAGCTCCGTTTCCAGAGACGAAAAAGTGTGTACTTCTGGAAACCTAGTCTCAGGAGGTGTGTGAATCATTTTGCTTTTTTCTATACCTGATAAAAGAGTAGAATCTGAATAATTATAATTAGCATCAGTAGCATCGGAAGTTATATTAAAATACTCCTCAGTGGGTGGTGTTGGTGTTAGTGGTGCAGTAGATGAAGTAGATATTGCTGGTGTCTTTAATTTAATTTCGCGTAAGCTTTGTAACTCAGTTTGATATAACTTTTCATTGCGTTCTTTCTCTACTTCTACACGGTAACGGTCTATTTCATGCCAATCTACTAAAGTTTTTTGTTCACTAGAAAATGAAAGATAATCATCATTGAGGACTAGAATATCATTTTCAGAAGCAGCGTTATCCAGCATTTCAGTTAGCGTAGCCTCAGAACTATTATCAAGCAATTCTTTATTTAATAAAATGCCTTTTTCAAACAATTTTTTAATTATTTCTTCTTTGGTTTCCATGGTTTATTTGGTTGTTAATTTATTTTTAAGTATAAACTAATGGTAATAAAATTTATGGTCAAATTGTTTTTGTTTTAAACAATATTTCAATAAAAATAAACTTTTATCTAAAAAATATTGAGGTTAAATTTAATATAGTAATTGTAGCATACTTCTAACAAACTTATAATTGAAGAGACTTCTCTAACATTTCTTTTAGTTTAACTGCTGCATTTTCTTCTAACGAGATGGAAATCTCCCGCGTTCGGCCATAACGGCCTTTGGAAATTATTTGTGCATTAATTATTCCTAATAAATCCATCTCGCCCAAGATATCAGATATTCTTCTTTGTGTTAAAGTATTTTGATGGCTTTGCTGGCAGATTTTTTTATAAACTTCATATATTTCTCCTGTAAAAAGACGTTGTTTTTGTGGGAAAAAAAGTAAAATTGAATAAAGAACGGAGTGAAATTGTTTGGGCTGCCCCATGGTGGCCACAATTATTTTATCTGACTCTACTTTCTTTTCTGCTTCATCTAAATGATTGATTTCCACATGACTAGAGCTATTTCTTTCTGCAATTTCTCCGGCCACTCTTAACAAATCAAGTGCTCTTCGTGCGTCTCCATGATCCCTGGCAGAGAATGCAGAACATTTTTCAATAACCCCTGGAAGTAAAACATCGGGTTGAAAAGCTAACTTTGACCTATGTGAAAGAATCTCTTGAATCTGCAGAGCATTATATGGCGGAAAGATCAACTCCTCTTCTGAAAGACTACTTTTAACACGAGGATCTAAGTGTTCTGAAAATACTAAATTGTTAGAAATACCCACTAAAACTATTTGTGAGCGCTTTAATTCAGAATTAATGCG
>JACPCC010000001.1 GCA_016179995.1 Candidatus Woesearchaeota archaeon
AGGAGTATTCGCTTGGACACCAGACTTTACTCAAGCAGAAACTTATTCAGTAATTTTCACTGTTACTGACGAGAATGGTGGAACTGATAGCGAAACTATTACTATCACAGTTACTAATGTAAATCGTGCGCCTGTTTTTACAGTAGATACTACCCAAGAAGCTGTCGAAGGAGAAACAGTCAGCTTTACTGTTACTGCAATTGATCCAGATGATGGAAATATAGCAACAGTTAGTGCTGAAGAATTCCAGGATTCTACTTTCAATCCAATTACTGGAGAATTTAGCTGGACTACCGACTTTAATGATGCAGGCGAACACACAGTTACATTTACTGCTGTAGATAACAATGATGCAACCGTAACTCCAACTGTTGACGTAACAATTGTAGTTACAGATAATCCTTCTTACTTAGTTATAGATTCATTTAGTCCGCCAAATCCAGTCAATATGATAGAAATGGAAAGTAAAGACTTTTCAATTATCGCACAGAATGATGGCAGTTCTGCTTTAGCCTACACTTGGACTTTAGATGGTAATCTACAATCAGACACCGATGCAAGTTTTACTTACACTACAGATTATACTAGTGCCGGTGAACATACATTAATTGTTACTATTAATGATGGTTCTGCTTCAGTATCTAAGAGATGGGATATTGATGTAGAAAATGCTAACAGACCACCAGTATTAGCCCCCATAGGAAATAAAGAAGTAGATGAAAATGAAGAATTAAGTTTCTCTTTGACTGCAACAGACGCAGATAATGACGATTTAACTTTCAGTGCCACTGGTTTACCAACTGGCGTAGAATTAAATGAAGATACAGGAGTATTCGCTTGGACACCTAGCTTTACTCAAGCAGGAGTCTATACTGTAGTATTCACTGTTACAGATGAGAATGATGGAACTGATAGCGAAACTATTACTATTACTGTTACTGATGTAAATCGTGCTCCTGTATTTACAGTAGATACTAATCAAGAAGCTGTCGAAGGAGAAACAGTCAGCTTTATTGTTACTGCAATTGATCCAGATGATGGAAATGCAGCTGTAGTTAATGCTGAAGCTTTCCAAGATTCTACTTTCAATCCAATTACTGGAGAATTTAGCTGGACTACAGACTTTAATGATGCAGGCGAACACATTGTTACTTTTACTGCTATAGACAACAACATTCCAACTGTAAATTCAAAAGTCGATGTAACTATTGCAGTTACAGATAATCTACAATCACCAATAATTGATAGTTTCACTCCTGAAAGTCCAGTAGAAATGCAAGAAACTGAAACAGAAACATTTACAGTTATAGTTAGTGATGCAGATACATTACCTGCTAATTTAATTTACACTTGGACTTTAGATGGTACTCTACAACCAGATACTGGCCTAAGTTTCATTTATGTATCTAATTATGATGATGAAAGAGAACATACGCTAGTATTCCAAGTAAGTGATGAGGGCATGAGAACTGATAGCCAAGAGTGGGAAATTAATGTCAAGAACACCAACAGACTACCGGAGTTAGATGCTATTGGTAATAAACCTGTAGCTGAAAATGACCTATTAAGTTTCACTTTGATTGCAACAGACGCAGATAATGACGATTTAACTTTCAGTGCCACTGGTTTACCAACTGGCGCAGAATTAAATGAAGATACAGGAGTATTCGCTTGGACACCAGACTTTACTCAAGCAGAAACTTATTCAGTAATTTTCACTGTTACTGACGAGAATGGTGGAACTGATAGCGAAACTATTTTAGATTTAATAGGGCCACAAAGTGTCAACGAAAATGTATTACTTCAATTCACAGTTAACGCAATAGATGCTGACGGAGATGCTTTAACTTACAGCGTATCCGACTTACCAACAGGCGCTGTATTTGATGCCACTACTAGAACTTTCAGTTGGACGCCTTCATATGACCAAGAAGGGGATCATACTGTAACTTTCCATGTAGAAGATACTCTAAACGCTTTTGATGAAGAAGAAGTTATAATTACCGTAGGCAACAGCAATAGAGTACCAGTCCTAGATGCAATTGGTAATAAAATAGTTGATGAAAATGTATTACTTCAATTCACCGTAAGCGCAACCGATGCTGACGAAGATGCTTTAACCTACAGCACCTCAGACTTACCAACTGGCGCCGTATTTGACACAACCAGTCACACTTTTACCTGGACACCTTCCTACGACCAATCTGGTTCATATGAAGTAACATTTCAAGTATCTGACGGTGAAAATAGCGATGAGGAAAGAATTACTATCACTGTAGGCAACAGCAACAGAGCTCCAACTGCCGCAGCTGATTCTTACAACGTCGATGAAGAAGCTACTTTAACCGTCAATGTTCCTGGAGTTTTAGCTAACGACATTGATCCCGACGGAACTGGATTAACCACAGTCTTAGTTAGCAATACACAACACGGTACTTTAACTCTATCCACCGATGGTTCATTTACTTACACCCCAACTGCTAACTTTTTTGGTACGGATTTATTTACTTACAATGCTTATGATGGTACAAGTTATAGCACCACACCAGCTACAGTAACTATCACTGTAACCAACGTCAATGATAAACCAGTAATCACCTCAACCGCACCAACCACAGCCATCGTTGACGAGCTCTACAGCTACCAAGTAATCGCTAGTGATGACAATACATTACAATATAGTTTAGGCGCTCATCCAGAGGGAATGACCATCTCCAATTCCGGTCTAGTCCAATGGACGCCTAGTGAAGCTGGAAACTTCAATGTAGTGATTATAGTTAGCGATGGAGTATCTCTAGATTCATTCGCCAAACAATCGTACACTATCAACGTAGAAAGACTCAAAGAAGAACTTAAAATAATGAGCTTCCGCCTGGACTCTGAAGAAGTATTCGCCGGCGACGTATTGTCATTACACTTACAGATGGAGAACAAAGGCAATAAAGATGCTAAAGACTTACAACTAGTCGTTGATATGCCAGAATTGGGAGTGAGAAAAACAACTTCACGCTTCAATTTAGCCGACGGCAGATCTGAGAAAGGAATCTTACGCTTACCATTGCCTTACGACGCTCCTGCTGGAGATTACCTGCTTAAAGTAACTTTGAAAAACAGCAAGATGCACGAAACAGCTTATCGTTACGTGACGGTTTTGGAGCAGTAAATCGCTATACTTGCCAGTGGCAATCACTCTCAAAAGATTACTACCGGTTGTTACTTTAAAATACTAAATATTCCAAAAGATTTAAATAGTAGGAGTATTTTTAGTAGTAAATAGCAGCCAAACCCTTCTTTTAGAAGCGGCTGTTGATTGAGTAAATTAATAAAAAATTACGTTCAAAAATATTTGGAGGAAGAATAAAATGAGCAACAAATTGTTAAGTTTAGTAGCTTTGTTTGTTATTAGCTTATTGGCCTTACCTACAGCTCTAGCTTTAAACGCTGGAAATTTTGGTTGGTCCGTAGAAGTTAATGGCGACGAAGTTATATTTGGAAATGAAGTTCGTGTATGGGATAACCCCCTTACCGCAACAGTAGAAACTGATGAAGAAGTTTTTTTAAATGGTGGATTAGTTCCTGTACCTTCCATCAGTGTAGAAGAAGGTCAAGCAATTGACATTAAAGTAACTTTAGATACTTTTGATGGCGTTGCAGCAACAGATATTGAATTAGAAGCTAGAATCAAAGGATACGAGTACAGTGCTAGAGAATCTCTAAGCGACTCCACCCCTTTATTTGATATAGCTGCTAATACTCAAAAAACTAAAACTTTAAGTTTAACTTTACCTAGAAACTTAGAAAAACAAGTTTATTGGTTACACTTAACTTTAGACAGCGCTAACTCCGCTTCTATCGAAGCAATTGTAAAATTAAACGTAGAACCTACTCGTCATGGAGTAGGTATTAATGATGTAAGTTTCTCACCTGGAAACACTATCAAAGCTGGTAGAAGTTTATTGACTACTGTTTTATTAGAAAACTTTGGTGACAAAGACGAAGACGACGTTAAAGTAACTGTAGCTATTCCTGAATTGGGAGTATCTGCTGTTGAATACGTTGATCCTGCTTTAGACAACGGTGCAATGGACGTTAATTACGAAGACGTACCCGAAATGTTCTTGCCTATCCCAGCAACTGCTGCTGCAGGCGATTACAATGTTGAAGTAACTGTTGAATACGACAGATTTGAAGAAGTCAAAGACACATACGTAATTCACGTATTAGCAAACGAACAATTCCAACCTGCTGATGAAGAAACATTAGTATTGGCCGTTGGTCCAGAAACGCAAAACGTTCAAGCAGGTCAAACTGCCCGTTATGCTATCGCTTTGACTAATGCTGGTAGTAAAAGTCGTGCTTATCTCTTGTCCTCATCTACTGGAACTTGGGCTACTGTTGCTTTAAGCAATAGCCTAGTTGTATTAGAACCTGGCAAGAATACAGTTGTTTATGTAGACGTAACTGCTTCCGCTGACGCAGCTTTAGGAACTCAAACAGTTCCAGTAGCTATCAGCGCTAACAATGAAGTCTTAGAAACTGTAAACTTAGGCGCAACTGTAACTGCTGCACCTCAAGCTGTAAGCAACAGTAACGTCAGCTTACGCACTGGTTTAGAAATTGCTTTGATTGTACTGGTAGTTGTATTAGTAATTATCGGTTTAATCATCGGTTTCAGCCGCTTGCGCAAGGATGACGACGAAGAAGAGAAGAAGTATTACTAGTTGAGTAATCTTCCTCCAAATTTTCTTCTTTTTTTTTATTTTTTTATTTTAATTTTTTCTGGAATTTTTCTTTAGAATTTCTTTAATTTGTATTTGTTCAAGCTATTTTTATCGCAATCCGCATAGTTATAATCCCATAGTTATATCAAATTATAAAACTATACTAAGGGTATGTCCCCCATTTAAGTATAATTATAGCAATCTTTATAAATATCGATTAGTTACTCAAAACTATGCAAAATAATGACTCACTAAATGATATATGGGAACTTTATGGAGTTAGAGAAAATCCTTTTTCTACATCCCCTATACTAGTAGTTGGTGGCTCAATACCAATAGATTCATTTGTAGGAAGAAGCGAACACATAAAGAGATTAAGCAAAATAATTGGTTCCAAAGGCGGTTCAAGAACATTTATTTATGGGGACATGGGAGTTGGAAAAACTTCATTTGTTAATGTAGTTAGACATTCTGCCTATGAACAAGGCTTCTTTACGCCATTCAAAGAAATAACCACACAAGATTCATGGGAAGCAGAAGATTTCATTTTAAATACTCTTTCTTCTATTTATGCTACACTCAAATTACTTAAAAATAGGCCTTTAAGCGAAGAATTATATCAAAAAATAGAAAGTTTATTTGAAGTTGGAAGAAATAATATAACTACGGGAATTTCCATTGCCGGTTTTGGTGGAAATTATGGTTCAGAAAGAACTACTGAGAGATTACCTTCGTCAAGTTTACACCAATTCTTTAGTGATATTATTGGTGATATAAGCAAAAATACTGAAAAAGAAGTGATAATTCATTATAATAATTTAGAACTCATATCTGAAAAGAAACTTAGAAAATTATTTGATAGTTTAAGAGATTTCTTTCAAACTAAAAATGTGCATTTTATCTTCATTGGAAATCTTAGCGCTTATTCGATAATGCAAAGTATTCCTCGTTTTTCTTCCATATTAACAGATACACCATTCCATATTGAAGTACTTAAAATTAATGAAGTAAAAGAAATTATGAAAAAAAGATTTGAACATTTGCGTATTTCCCAAGATTATAATTTAATTTACCCCTACAATGAAGATTCCTTACACATTCTTTATGATTTATTTAATGGAAATATAAGAGATATATTGAATAGCTTGTCCACCGCCATATTTTATGCAACATTAGAAAGACCAATAGTTCTAGACAGAAATAAACTTGCAAAAACATTAAAAGAAATTCTAGAAAAGAGATACTTAAATTCATTGACACCAAAAATAAGGGAAGTTTTAAATGAAATGGTTAATCATGAAGAAATAACAAATAAAGCCCTATCTGACAAGTTAAAAATACCTAGATCTAATATTTCTATATATATAAAAGATTTAGAAAATTCTGGTTGTGTTTATCTCAGGAGAAAAAATGGAAAAGATAAGTTCTGGAAAGTAGATCCTAAAATTAAGTGGTTATTATTAAAAGAAAGTTCTCAGCAAGTTTTATCTACTTCTGTATTTTAAATAAACAACTATAGTCTCTCTGTTAAACAACCTTTTTAAAACCACAATTTAACGTCCATTACATTATGAACATCGCCATTATCGGAGCAGGGCCTATCGGCGGCTATGCTGCTTATTTGCTAGCTAAATCTGGCCATCAAGTTTCTATTTACGAAGAACATAAAGAAGTAGGTAAACCCATCCAATGTACAGGATTATTAACTTCTGATTTTGAACAATTTAAATTACCTACAAATGATTATTTGGTTAATATCTTTCAAGGTTTAGAAATAACCTCTCCCAAAGGAGATACCACATCCCTCAAACAAAAAGAGTATTTGGTAGATAGACATAAATTTGATTCATTTTTTGTAGAAAAAGCAAAACAAGCCGGCGCTAAAGTCCATCTCCAACATTCTTTTCTAAGAAAAGAAGGTTCAAATATAATCATTAAAGACTTAATACAAAAGAAAGAACAATGCCTCAGGCCGGATCTAGTTATTGGCGCCGACGGTCCGCTTTCTCCCACAGCCAAAGCCTACGGCTTCTACCATCCAGAACGAGAAAACTATTATGGTTTGCAAGCCGTAGTTAAAGGTAAGTTTGAATCTGGAAAATATGAAACATTCTTTGGACAAGAAATATGTCCTGGACTCTTTGCTTGGCTCGTACCAGAATCAACTACTATAGCAAGAATAGGTCTCGCCACACAAGAGAAAGCTAAAGTTTATTTTGACAAATGGCTGACCCAAATATCCAAAGAAAGAAATCTAAAAATAATTGAAAAACAAGCCGGTTTAATCCCGCTTTACAACCCCAAACAGATATTACAAAAAGACAATTGCTATCTTTTAGGAGACGCTGCCGGTTTTGTTAAAGCAACCACCTTAGGTGGTTTGGTCCCAGGCTTGAGACAAGCAGAAATATTGACTGATTGTATTAACCATAAAAGAAACTATAGACGATCACTCCGCCCCTTACGTCTGCAATTGTGGCTTCATTTGCAGATTAAGAAAGTAATGGACAAACTGCCTGATAAAGAACTAAACAGACTAATATCTTATTTGAATCAACCAAGAATACAAAATACACTCAGCAAATATACCAGAGACAATCCACTTCCTCTAGTATTTAATATCTTTATTAGAGAACCAAGGTTGCTGAGGTTTATTAAATATATTTTCTAAGAGTAAATCTCTAAGATATTTTACCCCCACAGTTCTTAAAAGATAGGAAGATTTACATAGATGTGGAGATAAAATTTTAAAAAATAAAAAAATAATTCTTAACCACTTCTTAATCTTTAGCCAAGTGTAGGATTGACTTAATACCAACAACTACCAGCGAAGGTACGATAAAAGCTAGTAAACTGGCTAATACTTTTACTAAATAAGGCCCAATTTTTTGTACTCCGCCTAAAATATCGCCGCCTAGACTGGTAACTATTACGATAGCCGTCACAAAAAGAACATAGTCTTTAGCTTCATGATCAGAGATATTAAAAAATCCAACCACAATACCTGCTAAGATTAAGAGACTAGTTAGCACAGCGGCAGTAGCCTCAGAAATGTAATTCGAAGCTAAACCAATAACCAAAGCAATGATTACTCCTGCAGTAAAAGCATAAGTAATAAGCTTGTTGGTAACTAAAGCCGTACCTACTTTAACAGTATCGCTAACCCCTTTTACAATTTTTTCTACCATTTTTTCACCTCCTTTAAATTTAAAAAATAATTTAACTATTAAACCTAGAAAATAAGTTTAATTTAAAAAATTTATTGTTTTTTGACCTGTGTTTCATTATCACCGACTTAATCTCCCTGTCAATAGATTCAAACCCCGGAAACTGTTTTTCCCTCTCCCGAAACTCCCTGGTATGGAAAGCACTGCGTCCATTTTTGTGCTTAAATTGCAGTTCTTTGTGCAATAATTCATGATACATTAAATAATCCAAAATATCTTCTTTGCAGTCTTTAAATATACTAGAAACTGTAACTGCATCTTCATGAAAATTATAACTGGCCAATTTATGAAATGCAGCCAAACCCCATTGTAAGTTTGGTTGTTCTAAAGAATTATTAAAAAAACGCCAATTGACTCGAATAAATGATTCCTCCAAAACCGGATCATTCTTAACTTTAGGGGTAAAAGAAGGAATATTTTTTATAAAATGATTATACATCTCAATATTTCTAGTCTGCTTCTTGGCTTTGAATATCTTATTAAGTAAAGACTGCACCAGACCAATCTTTATTTCTTCATCGATATCTTTCCATTGTAAATTTAAGTTCACCGAAAGAACTTGCCCTCTTAAGCGAATATTGGCATTAAAATCAGACAAACGTAAATTATAACCCAGCTCAGTTTGATAGTTAAAACTCTTTTCCGGAAACAGCCGAGAATATGATTCTTCAATAAGGTCCATAATAAGATTAAAATATTTAAAGGATTAATAAGGTTTGTTGAAGTTAAGAGCTACAACCACAAACCGAAGAAGTAATATATCACACATATCTAGTTATCTCCAGGCCCTATCGGGAATCTTAAAATTCCAGCAATACCACCCAAATCCCTCAACTGTACACCTTCTCTGGTTTCAATAGAAATAATTTTCACAGTTGAATTTCCTTTTCTAGCTTGTTCTTCTAAGTCAAAGATCTTATCTTCAGGTAAGCTTTCAGAAAGCAGCAATAAATCAATGGCATTCATTTCCATGGCCCGCATAGTTTCTTTCTCGCCGTAAACTATTTTAGTCATGTCATCTCGCATCTGTTCAAAGAAGCGCAGCATAATTTTTTTCTCTTGGGCAATCTCTTCCTCAGCCAAAAGATCTTCACACTTATTCAATAATTCATGTAGTCCATCATCCCCAGTATAAGACAAATCTTTTGTACCTAGAATCTTGCGTTTCAAATCTCCCGTCAAAGCGTCCTCATTCAAAAAATCATTAACCGTAGTTCCTGGACCACCTATAATAATCCCCTGTAAATTATTGCCTAAAGACAAAAACTGATCTTTCATATACTCGGCAATTTTCTTGAAGTGATCTTTGTATGCGCCTTCTCTGATACGGGCGAAACGCTGTGCAGAGTTATGAACGATGACACCGTTAGCGATGAAATTTTGATTTTTGACGGATATGTCAATTAAATCTACATTTGAATTTTTATTTGTTTTAATATTCTCTTTAATTGTTTTTATTTTGGTTAGAACTATTTTTTCGTGTTTAACTTTAAATAAAGTGTCGCTCCATTTTAATTGTCGCACAGGTATTTCTTTAACTTTATTTTTAATATTCACAAAAAAAGTATGATCTAAAGAAGCAGTAATGGAAGAATCACCCGCAACAATAGTTACAACTTCTTTAGATTTTTTAGTTACCTTCCAAATAGCTGTACATGGTGAATAGATAAAGGTCTTATTTTTAAAATCATAACTTAAGACTAACTCGCCTTCTTTTAATTTTTCAATTTTCTTTGAATTACCATTAGATAGAACAACGGCAGTATCTTTTCCAATGCATTGTCCCCCCGCTTTAAACTTTCCCGGCACTTCCGAATGTGTTTTCTGCAGCGGAATAATAGTTTTCCCTCGCAATAGAGCAATATTGGCATCCCTTCTGTCTAAAACAACCAGACCATAAACTCTATGCTCAGCCATCATTTCTTCTAAAATATCAACTACAAAATTCTTGTCGCAGCGATAAATCCTGATGTTTAGCGGCGCAGGCGGTTCAATACTCCAGACCCTTAAATCCTGCTTGCCTTCCATAGAAGCTACATTTCCGGAAAAAACAGCCAAACCGTTGGGCGGAGTTTTTTGGATTGTCCGCAGATGCTGAATCATCTTTTCCAAAGCCGACTGCACGTTTTTTCTCGTAGAAGCAGATTTGATATTAGAAGCCGTTCCCTGCTCTTCTGCCAAATGATTAATAATTTTAGTTAGATCATAACCTTGCGGGATATACACTGAAACAAACTCCGTATGCGCAGCCTTGTGGCTCTGTAAATCACGAATAAACTTCTTCAGGTGCAATTTATCTTGTATAGCTAGGGACATAAAGTGAAAATAAAGACGCTAATTTATAAAGTATTTGGTGGAAGTGTGAAAGAGGTATGGGCTATAATAGAGATTAGACAAAGATTAAGTTAATACTGCTTAAGTCCATTTTTACATTAGCGGCTAATATGAAACCCTCGCCAAATGGCCAGCGAGCACTGGACGAGTTGTCAAACTGCTTTGCCCTGTCCCGAGAAAATCACTTGAAGTTGCAACAATAACAAAAGCGAGACAGGGTGCGAGCGAGAGGGTTTCATATTAGCCTACATTAGCAAATTATTTAAATAACAATTGATATTATTAGAGAAATGATTGAAGCAGAAATAAAACATATACATAGTGATTTAGAAACATTAAAAAAAGATGTTGCCGAGCTAAAATCCATTCTCTTAAAAGGTGAGGGCGAATTGAGTGACTGGGCTCAAGAAAGGATTTTAAATTTTCTTACTGAAAAGAACAAAAAGCTGATTTCTCAAGAAGAAATAGAAAAGGAATTTAGCGCATGAGCTTTACAGTTCAATGGTATAATGCAGCACATAAAGACTTACGTTCTTTAGATCCACAAACAGCAAAGAGAATTGTTCAAAAAGTTAAATCTATACTAGAAAACCCTTTGCGCTTTGTCGACAGACTAGAAAGTTTTCCATTGTTTAAATTACGGGTTGGCGATTATAGAGTAATTTTGCAGTTTGATTTAACACAAAAACAGATAATAATCATACTTGTCGGCCATAGATCAAATGTCTATAAAGAATTATCTAACAGAATTTAGTTTTAATTTTTATGTAATGTGCTTTTTGTATCTCCTTCACCAACTCCCTCAAGTTTATCCTCTTACAACTATCCAAAACCAACACTTTATGCCCTCTTTCCTGAGCTTCCTGTAAACAAACTTGAAATATCTCAGAATCCAAATTCTCTCTAATTTTAGTAAGCGAATATCTTCTTCGCTTCAAACGCCGTTCCAGTTCTTTCAGATTTGAACAAGTTAAAACAATACAGACAGAAACCAGTTTCGCAGGCAAAAGATGGCTTAAATGCGTATCGAGAATATACCCTTTCTCGCCCTTATTTAACTTCTCTATTAAAACCTTCTCCAATTTTTTAATATCAATCACATAACAATCTTTTTTCTTATCGAACGTAGAAGAAACTTCACGATAATGTTTGTGTAAATCGAAGCGAGGAATTTTAAGCAGTTTAGACAGCCGTAAAGCTAGTGTTGACTTTCCCGTTCCTGGAGTACCGGTAAGTATGATTAGTTTGTGTTTGTTAAGTGGTTCGTGTTGATTAAACTGTTTGTTTTTTTTCAACTTTAAATTTTTCATGACGTGTGTGTTATAAATTAAGCGTATATTCTTCATAGACGTAATAGTTGGAAAAGTTTTAGTTTTAATAATTTTTTTAGGTAGGCGATGATGATGTTTCAAGAAACGATGCACTAAATGCTTGTGCAATAAAGTCTCGGCAATTAATATCACTAAAAACAAAGCCACCGCATAACCAAATAAAGTCAATAAATCAACCCACAACCCGCTCCAAGCAGTTTGAAAGATAAACACTTCTCGAATCAATTTTTCCGCTAAAACAAAGGGATTGTAATAAGTTATATTCCGCAATAGAGGAGAAACGCTTTCTAACGGCAATATAACGCCGGATAAAAATAACATTATACTACCCATAGATATAGAAGCCAATACCCCCGTTTCTTCCGAAGTAAAGAGATATCCCAAAGCCATACCTAAAAATGTAAAGACTGAAGAGGCTAAAAGCAGTATCAAAATCAGATAGGGTAATGAACTAGCGCTGTCTTTTAAGAAAAATAATGATACACCCAAAATAATGCCTATTTGAATAATCATCAATATAACTGTCGTCAAATAAGTCGCCATAATAAAAGTAACTTTCTTTAAAGGCAAGAAATAATTGCGTAAAAATGCCGGACTATTCTTTTCCATCATCACTAAAGTTGTTCCCAGCAAGAGCGAAGTAAACATGACCACCAACACTAACAATGCTGGAAACATATAATTAAGATAAGTTCCTTCTGGTCCCACTTTTTCTATTTTAGTAACTAGTGGTGCAGAAATAGTACTAGCATCAGTAACTTTCAGACTTTCTAGACTGGTCTGCAAAGCATTCAAAGCATTCAATAAATCATCAAGAGCCGTAACTCCTTCGCTCAAGCTGCCTTTCGCCGTACCCAAATCAGTACTGGCTGTGCCTAAAGCCGTAGAAGCAGAAGTTAATTTACCTTTTAACCCGCTCAGCTCAGCTTCCAAACTCATCACTAAACTACGTATTGTGCCCGCATCAGTGCCGTTAATAAAATTATTAGCAGACTTTAATTTACTTTCCGCTTCATCTAAAGCCGCAGTTAAAACTGCTGTATCTCCAGCAGAAACATTCAAACCTTCAAAAGCTGTCTTAGCTTCCTTAACTTTATCCAAAGCTGCGCTAACCTTAGTGCCCGTATCTGAAATAACTGCTAAATCATAAGTAGTTTCTGCCACACCTAAATCCAAAGAAGAAATACTGGCAATAATTGTATCGGCCTGAGAAGAAACAGCCGTATTTTTATCTTTAGCTGTCTGCAATAAACTTTTTTTGTCTCCAATTGTGCTCTTTGCTGTGCTTAATTGAGTAAGAATATTCTGCGTTAATTCCTGAGATAATTGCTGCGCTTTCAAGTTAAATTTATTTTTCAAAGTTTCTTGAATCATATAAACCAAATTAATTTTGCTGGGATCTAGATGAAAGACTATCTCTTTCTGCACATTCGCGTCGATAGCTAAACTTTCCGGCACATTAATGCAAGTGTGAATAAAACCCAGTTTGATATCACCAATACACTTATCGATAGAATCATATTTTACAATCTTAAACTCCTCGTGCTGTAAAGTAGTGATAAAAGATTCAACATCAGCAGTAAAAGAAGTAGAATAAACGCCAATATTCAACCCGTATTGTGCAGAGGTATTGTAAGACAAACCTAAGATTAAAATAATAAGGAGTGGAGCAAAGACCACAATTAAAGCCGAAGCTTTAGCTCGCACCAGGAGCTTGAGATTTTTCAACGTAAGTAAAAATAGCGCTCTCATTTAAACATCCATACCTCTTTTTTTTTACTCATAACTTTTGTGTTTTATTGATTAATTCACAATTGTGTTTTACCTTCTCGTAATCGTCTCAAATATTTCTTTTAATGAAGGCTTACGCACATCCATATCATTCAAATAAAGATTCTGCTCTTTAATCATCTGCAATAAACCACTTACTGTCTGCTGAATATCATTAGGATAAACCACTAAACTATTTCCTTTATCGACTATTTTTTCCACCGGCAAGCGCCTGATTAACTGCAATATTTGCTCTTTGTTTTCACCCGGTTTTAATGTAATGGTTACATTTTCTCGCAGGAAAGGTTTTTTTACCTCATCAATTAAACCATGGCAGAAAACATTTCCTTTGTTAACGATAGCCACTTTATTGCAAATTTCTTCGACATTATCTAGGTGGTGTGAAGCAATAACAATAGTAACCCCCTGCTTATTGGCCTGCTGCAGCAAAGACAAAATTTCTTTCTGTAAATTGCTGTCTAAATCTGCCGTGGGCTCGTCTAAGACCAGCACTTTTGGTTTGTGTATTAAACTGCAGGCAATATCCAAACGACGGCGCATTCCCTCGGAGAGGTGCTCAGCTATTTTGTTTCTATGTTCAAACAAACGAGTGAAAGTCAGCAGATTTTTAATATTACTCACTAAAGTAGCTTCCGGAACATTATACAATTTGCCAAAATGAATTAAGTTCTCTTTGACGGTAAGTTTAGGATAAAAAGAATTATGCTGCGGTGTAAAGCCAATCTGCTTCTTCACTTTATGCAATTCCCGGCTCAAATCCCGAGCAGGAAGCGTAGCTTCTATCTGATATGAAATACTACCATCCGTCGGCTGCAAGAAGCCAGTAATCATGTTCAAAAGAGTAGTCTTCCCACTACCCGACTCCCCAATAATACCATAAACATCACCTTCCTCAATCGTGAGATTTACCCCTTGGAGAATAGGGACTTTTTCGTACTCTTTCGATACCTCTTTTAGCTGTACTAAAGCCACAGGCAAATGAATGTCCTAAGGTATATAAAGGTTTTTGCTTTTGGTATGTGCATAGCTCGTTCGCGCAGTTTCCTC
>JACPCC010000002.1 GCA_016179995.1 Candidatus Woesearchaeota archaeon
GCCATAAACACTTTCTAAAAAATGTTTAAGTGTTGCTGTTTTAACTTCTGGAAAAGAAACATTAGCTACCTGGTCTTCTTTATAGTTTAAAGATACAAATGAAGCTAGAAAGAGAGCAGCTTCCGAATCTTTTGGAATAGTAAGATTTACTTTTTTATATGATTCATTTCCTGGCACTCTATAAAGAATAAAAGCATCAACCACCATATTTCCAAGGTGTCTCATTCTCTGTAAATAATCTGGTTGAGGAGTAATAAGACCATTAGCGCTTGTACTAGCGCCCGTCACTACTGCGTCTAAAGTATCGGCCATTGCTGTGCCTGGGCCGTCGAATTCTGGTTCTGGTCCTTGTACTAATCCGGGATTGGGCATTTTGTATTTACCTCGTTATTGTTCTTTTAGAGTATTCATTATTTTCATGTACTCTGCGACTTTAGGAACTTCGCCGACTTTTTTGGCGTATTTTAAGATTTCTAATAAAGATAAAGGATGGACAAAATCTCTTACAACATTATCCGTTCCGACTACTCTACATTCATCTTTAATTGCTCCGCTGAAAAAAGGACGTACTTCTACGGGATAAGCCAAAAGTGATAAATAAGCATTGTCTTTAAAGGGGATATATTTTCCGTTCATTGATTGTAATTCCTCCATCTCGTTAAAGAAAGGTATTAATTGTTCAACTTGAACTTCTGTATTGTTCAATCCACAGGTTTCGTAAATCCCAGTTTGAGCTAATTCTGTTCCGTACTTTTGTTCTAAAACACTGCGGATTAAGTTTGAAGGCATGCTTTGTTTAACGGTTATTGGAATAACTTTTTTAGATACGGCTTCTCTGTCAGATCTATTTAATTCAAGTACATAGGGGAGAAGCGCTTGGATTTGTAGAATATCGATAGTTCTCCTGTTTAATATTTTGCCTTCCTCATTACCATTATAATTATTTCCTACTAAACTTAACAATGGAGCAATCTGCTCAGCCAAATGGGCCATGTTTTCTTTCTGCCAATTGGCAGTTAAAGAAGCTGAGGTGTTAGTGGTAGAACCACCATTAACTACAACATCTAAAGTATCGGCCATTGCTGTGCCTGGGCCGTCAAATTCTGGTTCTGGTCCTTGTACTAATCCCCCGACTATTCTAATTTCTTCTGTCATGTTAAGCATTAAAATAGACGACTAATTATAAACATTTCTTAAATAATTACTCCAAAGTAGTGTTAAACTAAATGACCTGCCCAGTCATTACCTCGACCTATAAAGTATATAGAAAACCTTTAAAAAGACACCACTAAAGCCAAACAAAAGATAATCCAATTATCAAAATTTACCTATAAAACTGCTCTAGTATGAGCAAAATGGGGGTAACACCATGGAAGAAGAAGAATTTAGCAATGAAGAACCAGTAGAAGAAGACGTAGAAGCCGAAGGCGGATCATTAGACTCACAGGATGAAGGCTTTATTAAAGGCTATTCTGAGGAAGAAGAAGTTTCCGAATGCGCCGAATGCGGCGGAGCCGTAAAAGAAGAGAAGAAAGTTACTAAAGAAATAGAAGGCGAAACTTTTACTTTCTGCTCTAATGAATGCGCTAAAGACTTCGAAGAAGGAATTTAGAGAGTTCTTAATAGTTTTTTAGTTGTTTGTTTTTCTTCATCAATACAAACCATCCTCTCTATTTTTTAGCAGAATATTTATAACTTTGTTTAGTTTACTGCAGACAATGCTTGAAGAAAAAATTATCTCTCTTTGTAAAAATCTAGAAAAGATTGAAAAGATAAGAATTCTCTTTGCCATAGAAAATGGCAGTCGCGCTTGGGGAATGAGCAGCAAAGATAGTGATTACGACGTCAGATTTGTCTACGTCCGCCCTATTGAAGAATATATTCAGATTCAACGCCCTGCAGAAGTAATTCAAGCCTCTTACGATGAATACGGACAAACTTGCCCGGCTAAAGGTGCCATAATAGATATGAGTGGCTTTGACATATTTAAGTTTGTAAAAATGCTTTCCTCATCTAATCCAACTACCATAGAATGGCTCATGAGTGATATAGTTTACTACGGCAAGCAAAATAAAGTTCTTAGAGAATTTGCCCAGCACCATTTCAGTAAAAAATCACTTTACTACCACTACAAGTCCATGTGCCAGAATAATTATTTAAAATACCTTAAATCGGGAGAGCTAGTAACTTATAAAAAATATCTTTATGCTTATCGTGGATTGATTAATGCCCTCCACGTCGTGCACAAAAAAAACCTCCCCCCGCTTATCCTTAAAGAAACTCTCAAAGGAATGAATAGGATTATTCCAACAGATATATTTAATAAACTGAACTTGATTATTGACTTAAAATCACAAGGAAAAGAAAAAGATATCATTCAGAACATTCCTTTAATGGATAGGTACATAGAATCATTCCTTGAAGAAGAACATAACCTTGCTCAAAAGGAATCACAGTCAAATATGTTTATATTGAATACAGAATTAAGAAGGATTGTTTTTAAGAAAAAGCCGTAGAGAAAATAACAAAAATTCAATAATAAAAATTCAATCACAAAATGTCCACTACAAAAAAAAACATCAAAAAAAGCATCAACCCAAACCCAAGAAACATTAATGCTGTTCTAGCTGTGGCTCTTTTTAGTATCAAACCATCTCCCGCAGAAAATAAAGAGATGAAAAAAAAAGCCAATGCTTTTCTGAAACAATTAAACCCAAAACTAAAAAAAGCCCAAGCCCTCCTCGCCGGAAGCGGTGCTAAAAGCACGTGGTTAGCCGATGATTTTGATATTGACATCTTTGTCGCGTTTGATTATAAAAAATACGCTCCAGAAACAGACAAGCTACCAGAATATTTAGAAAAAGCTTTGAAAGCAGCCTTTCCAAAAAATAATGTTTTCCGTCTGCACGGCAGCCGCGATTACTTTCAAGTTCAACAAGAAAACTTAAATTTTGAAGTAGTTCCTATACTAAAGATTAACGACTCCAAAAAAGCTTTAAATATTACTGACGTCTCTCCACTGCATGCTAAATGGGTTAACAAACAATCTGAGAATATTAAAGATCAGATACGTTTAGCTAAAAAATTCTGTAAAGCTCAGAATGTCTATGGTGCAGAATCGCATTTGCAAGGCTTCAGTGGTTATGCGCTAGAGATTCTAACTACCCATTATCGCACATTTGTCGGCCTGCTTAAAGCCAGCCAGAAATGGAAAGAGAAAGAAGTTATTGACGTAGAAAAATACTATCCCCATAAAGATGCTTTATTCCAGCTCAATAAATCAAAACTGCAATCTCCGTTAATTATCATAGATCCTGTAGATAAAAACCGCAATGCTACTGCTGCTTTATCTCTTAAAAAATTAGAACTATTCAAAAAATCAGCAGATGAATTCCTGCGTCAGCCTTCTCTTGATTTTTTCCATAAAAAAGAAATTAATTTCGAATCACTATTGGCTAAGAAAGAGGCAGAGGCTAAGAAAGAGGCAGAGAAACAAAAAAACAAAAAAACAAGCTTTTTGCTGTACTTACTTGTTGAATCACCTCCTACTAGAAAAGATATCGCCGGAGTAGGATTCCTCAAAACGCATGACTTTTTAAGAAATAAATTAGCTAATTTTGTAGTACAAAGTTCTGGTTGGGATATCCTCAAAGAAGAAAAAGAAGAAGAAAAAGAAAGAGAAAAAAAAGAAGGAAGCAAAATGGATGGTAAAAATAAATATAAAACTTCAATCTACTTTTTCTTAGAAAAGAATGAATTGCCTGCTTTTGAAATAAGAAAAGGTCCGCCTTTAAACTTATCAGAGCACGTCAAGCAGTTCAAAAAGCTTCATGCTGAAACGTTTATAGAAAATGAGCATATTCTGGCTAAGATAAAAAACGAAGCACGAGATTTAAATGCTTACTTGAATCAGATTTTAAAAGACAAATACCTCCAAGAAAAGATTACTAAAGTATTGGAAGTAAAAATAGCTTAATAGGATAGAAATGGGATAGAAAACTAAGTAATGAGATCTAATTAAAAAAATATTTAATTAAAAATAAATCTAATAAATATTATGAAAAAAAAACTTCTCGGATCAATAGAACAATCAGATGAGTTCACAGAATCGCATGACCTTAAGACAATTCCCGGTACGGAAACTATTGAGTTCAAGCCAGTTTTTATTGAACGATATTCCAAACTAACAGATTGGGAAACTTTCAAATCATGCTCTCTTTCTTTTCTACGCCGCAGCATTAGAGTTAATACGCTATATACTAGCGTAGAAGAAATCAAAAACAGCTTAAACAAAAAAGGCTGGAAATTAACACAAATCCCTTGGTGTAAAGAAGGCTTTTGGATAGAACATGATGCTCGACGTGATGTAGGAAATTTATTTGAACACCATCAGGGGCATATTTACGTTCAAGAATCCGCTTCCATGATTCCCCCTTTAGTGCTAGATCCCCAGCCTGGAGAAGTTGTCCTCGACATGTGCGCCGCACCAGGAAGCAAAACCACGCAAATGGGCGCGATGATGAAAAATAAAGGCCTGATTATAGCTAATGACTACGAAGGCCAGCGCCTGCAATCCTTAGGCATAAACCTGCAGAAAAGTGGTTTAACTAATGTCTTAATTTCATTAATGCACGGCAAACGTTTTTTCGGCTTTCAATTTGACCGTATATTAGTTGATGCCCCTTGCTCTGGAACAGGAACAATCAGACGAAGCCTAGGCACTATAAAACGCTGGAATCCCGGTGTAGTCAAAAAATTATCTCGTATGCAGCGAGAACTGCTCGATAACGCCTTCCGCAACCTGCGTCCCGGAGGAATATTAGTTTATTCTACCTGCTCACTAGAACCTGAAGAAGACGAAGCCATCGTCAGCAGTTTTTTACAAAATACGCCGGATGCTGAAATTCAAAAGATAAAACTGCCGGGATTGAAACGCTCCCCGCCGATAGAAGAATTTGCAGGAGAGAAATACGATCCTCGAGTGAAAGAATGTATTAGAATATGGCCTCAAGATAATGACTCAGAAGGATTCTTTGTTGCCAAATTTAAAAAGAAAAAGTAGAATAAGTATCATAAATGAAGCATAATAAGATAAACATGCCAAACTCCTTAACCATTTCAATATCCAGCGAACTGCAAAACATCTTCAGAAAACAAGCCGAGCAAAAAATTGCCGCTGAAAAATGGGACGGCAGACATACTGAAGTAAAGATTAACAATTTCTTGAACTGCTGGATAAGTGAAGAAGCTTTCAAACAACTTTTAATCCGACATAAAGCCTGGTTTCGTTATAGGGGATTATACTTTGGCGATGCGCAAGGCGCTGGCGCAGATTTCACACTCAGATTAGATAGAAAAGAAGATAGAAATGAAGATAGAAAAGAAGATAAAAAAGATGGAAAGGAAGATAAAAAAGATGGAGAAGAAGGTAGAAAAGAAGGAAAAGAAGAAATCAGCCTGGGAATTAGAAGCATCAGCGAAGCGTCTTGGAAAAAATTTTCTTCAGTTCCATACCCCAATGACCGTTTTGAAGAAGAACAAGAAAAGATTGCAGATTTTCATGTTGTCTGCAATAACAAAAATGGACAAGTAACTTTTTTGGGATTAATCACTAAAGAAAACCTACTTCAAGAATTAGAACAATCCGAAAAGAGATATAGCCCGGCTAATCAAGAATATTTTAGGACTATTCCTCTAGAAAAATTCAGTTTGGTTGATTTGGAAGAATTTTTAGAAAGAATAGAGAAAGTATAAAAGACGGACAAGATAAGTTAATTTTAAAGTTAATGTGTTTATACCACTTATCTATTCTGGCTACTTAAATCGATGTCTTTATAAAATATCCAAATTTTAAGTTAATTATGCATTCACAAAAACTCTATCAAAAATACTCCGATGGACGACATTGGGAAAAACATCCCGATTTATACGCCAAAATTTTTGCTGAATTTTTGAATAGTGTAAATTTTGATGGGATGATAGTTGATGTTGGTTGCGGTACTGGTCGTGATGTCAATGTTTTCTCAAAACTAGGTTTTAATGTTTTAGGAATTGATTATTCCAAACAAGAGATTGAAAGCTGTAAGAAAAGATTTCCTGAACTAAATTTTGAGGTCCAGGATGCTGAAAAACTTAAGTTTAAAGATAATTCCGTAGATGCATTATTTATGATTAATGTTATCCATTACGTTCATAAAGAAAAAGCGATTCCAGAAATTTTAAGGGTATTAAAACATAGGGGTTACTTTTTCATTCATTTCAATATTGAGATTGTAGATAAAACTGGAAAAGTAGATTACCATCATAACCTAGGAGAGATTGTTAAATTAGTTTCAAAATTTAAAATAATTCAGCAAAAGTTATTTGAACGAGTTGACTATCAACCAATAGAACATAAGATAATAGAATTAATTCTTCAGAAACCTTGAAGCCCTAATCAAGACACATAGGTTCATCTGAACCAACAGTGTAGCTTCATTTGAACCAAAAGATTAATAAAATGATTTAGTCAGATAATTATAAATGAAGCCTAACCTTCTAGCCTACGCTTTAGATACCGTGTCTTTCATTTTAGAAAAAACTGCAAACAAAGAACAGATTAAACAGATAATACTTTTCGGCTCAGTCGCCCGTGAAGAAGCCGGCCCAGAGAGCGATATCGATATTTTTATTGATGTAATCAAAGAGGATAAAGAGTTAGAAAAAGAGCTGTATGACATTTTAGAGAGATTTAACAAATCTATAAAATATCAAAATTATTGGAGAATGCAAGGAGTAGAACAAGAAATAAAATTAACCATTGGAAAAGCCTCTTCTTGGAAAGAATTACTTCCCAGCCTTGTCGCAGATGGGATTATCCTTTATGGAAAATTTACAGCTTCGCTGGAAGGAAAACATCAAACTATTTTTGTTTGGGAAAATATTACACCTAATGCCAAACGCGTAGCCGTAAACAAAAAGCTCTTTGGCCACACCCACAGAAAAAAGTATTATCCGGGATTATTAGAACTATATCAAGGTCAGCGCTTAGGAAAAGGTTGCATTGTAGTAGATTTAGCTCACGCCAAATTACTTCATCAAGTATTCAAAAAATATAAGATTGCCGTTAAGATTAAGAATGTTATAGCTTATTAAATAGCATATTAATTTCCGCTACATTTTATGACAAACTTTTATAATTAATCGTCTATTTTGATGTCAGAATGAAAATAATCTTCTACCCTCTAGACTACCAGTACAAAGTTAAAGATGAACAAGTCCTGATTTATCTCTACGGAAAAACACAGGAAATAGCTTCGCAAGAGCAGAAAAATACCCCCCAATCACAGAAAATAGTTATAACCTTTCCTTATCAACCTTATTTTTACGCCAAACTAAATAACAGTATTGACAAGGGTGATAGCAACCGCAAAAATATTGCCGATTATTTTCAAAAAATAAACATTGACGTCCATGGCCGTCCAGCAAAAATAACTGCCTGGAAAGAAGTAGAAAAAGAGTTTCTAGGAAAGAAAGAAAAATTCCTGCAGATTTATGCCAACTTTCCTCAAGCTGTTCCTGCTTTAAGTCAAGAACTGGAATCAAAAGGCTTAAAGTGCTATGAAAAGGATATAGTTTTCATTCAGCGTTTTATCCGCGATACAGGCTTGTGGCCTTTTTCTCCGCTAGAAGCGGAAGGCGAATTTATTTCTGATTTAAGTTTGCGCCTGCCTTTATTTTCCGCTCACGCTTTAAGAACATTAAACGAGGAAGAAAAATTAAAACTGCCCCCGCTTCCATTGAGAATCATTAGTTTAGATATCGAAACTTATGCCAGAGAACGAGCGATTGATTTTGAGAAAAATCCCATCTTGATGATAGGTTTATCGGGAGTTGACGAAAATAATAAAGAAAATGATAATAATGAACAGAAAAATGAGAATGATGGAAAAAATAATGATGAAAAAGATAATGATAAAAATAATAATAATAAAGATAATGATAAGAACAACAACTCTTTTCAAAAAGTAATCACTTGGAAAACATTTCCCAACAATTTAGAAAATCTCGAAGTAGTAGAAAATGAAGCAGAAATGATTAAACGCTTCAAAGAAATAATGCTCAGCTATCAGCCGGACATCATTACTGGCTATTTTACTGATGGATTTGATCTTCCGTATCTCAAATTTAGAGCTGACAAATTTAACATTAAACTTGATCTGGGCACGGACTTTAGCGAATTAGATGCTTCTGCAAACAGAGAAAGAAAAGAAGGCAGGATTGCAGGTTTGCTTCACCTGGACATGTTTAAATTCGTCCGCAACATTTTTGGCCGCAATTTAAAGACGGACGGCTTTTCTTTAGATGAAGTATCTTTTGAACTGCTGGGGCATAGAAAACATGAAGTAGATATCAGCGAACTTTACAGCGCTTGGGACAGTAATTCTGAAAAATTAGCTGATTACTGCCGCTATAATATACACGATGCTTATCTTGCCTTGCAGCTCTGCCATAAATTGCTTCCCGACATCAGAGAATTGACAGAGATAACAGGCCTGCCTGCTTTCGATGCCATTAGAATGAGCTTCAGCCGTCTGGTAGAAAGTTATATTCTTAAAAGAGCCATAGAATATAATGTACTGGCTCCTAACCGACCTAGCAGCTATGAAATTAATAGCCGCCGTGAAGAAAGTTATGAAGGTGGATTTGTCTTCGAACCACAGCCAGGCTTATATGAAAATATTGCTGTTTTTGATTTTCGTTCTCTTTATCCCTCAATTATAGTTTCGCATAATATTGGACCAGAAAGTTTTCGCTGTCCCTGTTGTAAAAATATTAAGAATAATGCCGTGCCAGAAAGAGACGATTATTGGTTCTGCCAAAAAGAGAAAAAATTTACCCCACTAATCTTAGAAGAACTAATTAGAAAAAGAATGGAGTTAAGAAAAGCCCTCAAGATAGTTCAGCCTAAAGAAAAAGCTCTCCTCGAAGCACGTTCCCAAGCATTAAAACTATTAGGAAATTCTTTTTACGGCTACCTAGGATTCAGCGGCGCGCGCTGGTACGGTTTCGAATGCGCTCGCTCTACTACCGCTTACGCTCGAAATTATATCAAAGCCACTATTCAAAAAGCCGAAGATGCCGGCTTTAAAGTGTGTTATTCTGATACAGACAGCTGTTTCCTGCTCTTAGGAGATAAAAAATTAGATGAAGCTTTAGAGTTCATGAAAGCAGTCAATAAAAACTTGCCGGGAATGATGGAATTAGAATTCGAGTCACTTTATCCCAAAGGAATTTTTGTCGCTCTGAAAAATACAGAAAAGAAACAGAGCGAAAAAAGCAATAAACGAGAAGAAAAAGGCGCCAAGAAAAAATATGCTCTTCTCGATACTAAAGGACAATTAAAAATAAGAGGCTTTGAAACAGTAAGAAGAAACTGGAGTCCTTTAGCTAAAGAATTGCAGGAAAAATTTCTTAATTTGATTTTAAACGGAAAAAAAGAAGAAGCTTTGGAGTATTTACGTCAAACTGTAAGCCTGCTAAAAGAAGGTCGTATGCCCAAGAAAAAAATGATAATTAAAACAATGATTACCAGAGAAATAGATGAATATGCGTCCATTGGTCCGCAAGTAGTAGTTGCTAGAAAAATGCTCGAGCGCGGCTACCCCGTTCCTCCGGGAACGATGATAGAATATATTATCGTCCGCGGCTCTAATTTAGTTAGAGATAGAGCAAAATTAGTAGAAGACGTCAAAGAAGGCGAGTACGACGCTGAATATTATTTAAACAACCAGCTCATTCCTGCAGTATCAAGTATTCTAGCCGTTTTAGGCTATAATGAAGATGAGATATTTTCTGACAGCAAACAGACGGGATTGGGAAGTTATTTTAAGTGAAAGAAAAATATTTTCTAAGACTTCAAAACAAAATTTAGTTGAGTTCAATATCATAAAAATGCGTGAAACCGTCTCACCATGCACTAAAGTCCTGAGAATTGCCGGGCAATTCTGGGATGCTAGAAAAGTCGTTGCTTTTCTCCG
>JACPCC010000003.1 GCA_016179995.1 Candidatus Woesearchaeota archaeon
TATTACTCGATATCAATCCTGCAGCTAAAGGACATCTCTTATTATTGCCCAAAGAACATTATTCCATTATGCCGCAGATTCCACCGGAAACATTAAGCCGTTTATTCATGCAGGCTAAATTGAAATCTAAACTACTTCTTAAATCACTCAAAGCCGAAGGCACAACTTTATTTGCTGCTAATGGTCAAGCTGCGGGGCAAAGAGTACCTCATTTCTTGCTTCATCTCTTGCATAGAAAAGAAGGCGATGGTCTTTTAGCAGCCAAAGAACAGTTAATGCTTCACGAAAATCAGGATAAATTACTTGCAATTCTAAAAGAACAATTCGCTGCTTTATCTGGCATTAAGAGTCATAAAAAACCAGTAATCAAATCAGATGCTTCTCCAGACCATAAAGAAGAATCTACAGCTTCTGCAGCCTCAGTAAAGAAAAAAACATTACGAAAATCTAAAACGGCTTCTGAAAAAAAAACAGAACAAAAAAAGAAAAAATCAGAATCAGACGTTGAACAAACTGAATCAACTGAATCTACACAAAATGGACCAACACAAAATAAACCAACACAAACTGAATCAAAATCTACTGAATCGAGCGATAACTCAAGTTCCCAATCCGTCAGCTTAGACGATATTGCTAACTTATTCAAATAAATATAAACTTACTAACCTAAAAAAATAAAACTTCAAAAACCTAAAAAACAAATCAAAAATGTCCTGCCCCTATTGTGAAACTATCCAGTTGAAAAAGAACGTACTTTATGAAGATGAAGAGGTAGTTTTAGCTCTCAAAGAATCAGTTCTGATCCCTGGGCAAATTATTGTCTTTCCTAAACAGCATTTGACAATTATGGAAATGCTCGATGATAATCTATTAGGCAAATGCGCTACTCTAGCCAATCTTGCTGGAAAAGTAATTTTTGATGGATTAGGCGCTCAGGGTACAAATGTCCTAATTAGAAATGGTCTGGGGGCAGGTCAAGAAGTTCCTCATTTTGCTATAGATGTAATCCCTCGTCAGGAAAATGATGGTCTTAACTTACAGTGGGACTTAAAAAAAGCTGAAGAGGAAGAATTGGAAATCACGCTCTCGATATTAAAGGAGGAAGAAAAATTCCTTCAGGAAGGAAAGAAAAAAGAAGCTTCTTCCTCTGTAGAAAAAATAAAATATTCAGATGTTAAAATCATAGATATCAACGCAACAGATAAAAGTGAATCTGATAAACCTAATTCGTCTGAAAAAGAAGATCAGCCAGCTCAAAAAGAAGAGAATTACCTTCTAAAATCGTTGCGTAAGATTCCGTAAACAATACTTCAAACTAAACACCTTAAACTAAACCCTTTAAACTATCTTTTACTTAACCATGCTCTACATTATAGAACATTTGGAAGAGAAACTTTATCGCTGGTGTTTTCTAGAATATCAGCATATTTCTAAGATTGTCGGGAAAGAACATCTATCATTCACTAATCTCAAATCAGCAGCACATCGTAAAAAACTATTGTCTTTTGGTCGAGTAGAAGAGAAGAGCGTTCGTCAATTATATGGATCTAAAAATAAATATGCTCATTTTTCCAAAACTTGTATCCTTGACCCTTTAGCAAAAGAAGTTCTGACCCCGCAAGATTCTAAAATTTTTGACACTTTTATTTTCGGCGGCATTCTAGGAAACTATCCTATGCAAGCTCGTACAAAAAAAGAAATAACTTCAAAGATGAAACTGCCTGCTAGAAATATTGGAAAAGCACAAATGACTACGGATAATGCTATCTACGTAGTGAAAGAAATCATTGAACATGGCAAAAATCTCGAAGACTTAAAATTTCAAGAAGAGTTAGTTATTCCATTAAAAAGCGGCAAAGAAATTAATGAAGAGATAATTATACCATTTCGTTATATTTTAGTTAATAATAAACCATTAATCTCTAAAAAATTGCTGAGTTATATTAAGATGAAGAAAGGGTTTTAGAAAATAAGTATTTGTTTAACTCGGTGTGGTCAATAGGTTTTCCGAGCGTAACCATTCGTCAGATGGTTTGAGTTACCGACCAGCAAAATAGTAGATTTACCATTTTATCCATCATACAGCTTTAGTGGGGCGAGGAAAACGACCACCGAAAGCTAAACAAATACCAAAATAATTTACCACGCAAACACGTTCAACTAGACATTTTCAACCAAACACTTTTCTAATCGCTCCATTCAACTCCTCTTTCCCTTGTTCAATAGTCTCGTTATTAATCTCCGCTGCAAAATTAATTTTATTGAGTGTATGCTCGTATAACTGATCATAATAATTATCTAATAATATTCTGCAGGCCGCTACATTTTCTTTCTTTTCCAATAACTTCACTAATTCTTCTTTTTTCTCTTTGCTGATCAAACGCTGTAATCCCGCACTGATCTTTTTTACTTCTTCAATTGTTTTATCATTTAAATATACTTTAGCGCCGTAAATGGCTCTTTGCTCTATACTTTTCTTTACTAAAATTGCTATTCCATTTTTCATAGCTTTGTAAAAAAATTCCGGAATTTGTACATCACCTATCTTTCTACTCTCTCCTTCGACAATAATATACGGTTCGTTATTCAGATCTTCCAATCTCTGTAAAAATAAGTTGTCAAACTTCTTCTGTGAACTTGGAATTAAACCTAAAGCGCCGTATAAGCTGCCACGATGCTGAGCAAAGCTTTCTAAATCTAAAGATTGAGGAAATTGCTGAATCAATTCAGTTTTTCCGGTACAAGTTAAACCCCATAAAACTACTATTTTTGGTTTAAGAACATAATTTTCTAATCTTTCACGTACATAATGGCGGAAAGCTTTATGCCCGCCTTCTAACTGCCAAACTCGATAATTCATAGCTTCTAATAGGGATACGATTACTTTAGAACGCATCCCTCCCCGCCAGCAGTAAACTACCAATTCTTTATCTTTAAATTGATTAATTATTTTGATGATATGGGGCAGATTCTTGGAAAAAAATTCTAAACCTTGTTCTACTGCTTTCTCTTGGGAGACTTGCTTGTAAATCGTCCCGACAATCGCTCGTTCTTCATTGTTAAAAATCGGCACACTAATTGCTCCCGGCAGACAATCTTCAGCAAATTCTTTCGGCGAGCGGGTGTCTAAAAAAATTACTTCTTTTTTTTTAAGAGCTTCTTCAACTTTAATTGTACGGACCATTTTATGTAAATTATCCTGTTAAGTTTTGTGTCGCTTCTTCTAATTCTGGCCAAGCTTTTCTAAGTTCTAATTCTCTATTCCAATTTTCCCTGTCGGGAAGGTAAACTCCAACTCTTCTGGCACTGATTTCATTTAAAGATTTCGGCAACTTATTTATTTTTTCATATCCATTAAAATTTCTGATAATATTTACTATGTCTATATCTCCTGTTAAAATTGCTGTTCTTTCTTGATGTAAACTGCTCCAGAGTAAAGCTTGCGCTGATATTTCTGCATCTGCTTTAGATGGTTTTTTTTCTACCTTATTATACCTCTTAACCCAAGATCCATCACTAGAATAATGCAGTTTTGCCTCATAAATAAATCGTATTATCTCTTGGATACCCTCCTCTCCTAATGGTCTCATCAAAGGAGTTAGGCGTCCATTTAATGTGGCTAAAATATCTTTGCATCTTTCTAAAGATGTTCTCAAAATTATTTCTTTATTTCCCCTTTTGACGCTAGAACTTTTATGGTGTAAGTGATTGGCTGCATTTTCTAAGTGATTAACTAGTGGGCGGTATTCCTCAATTATCGCTTCGCTAGCTGTAAATTTTGAATCTTTTAAAATAAGTTCGCAAAGTGCATCTGTGCGTTCATAAAAGCGGTTTAAGACTCTAATTGGTACTTTTGAATAATTATAAGCTGCACCAAGTGTAATGGCAATAGATTTAGTTTCATAATATCTCTGTCCATTATTTTTTGAGCTCTGATCTATTGAAAGAATAGAAGTGTCTAAGTAAATTTTATCTACTTCTTTGACTAAAGTGGCGATGGTTAGATTTTTTTCCATGTTATTCATTATGGTAATTAACTGACTTTACAGTTTAAATTAACTAAACACGCCCAGAATTTCTTTTTTTTAAAAGAGATATGCCTCGGCCGGGATTCGAACCCGGGTCCCAGCATATCTTCAAACTTACCGAAGTGTTTCTTTTGATGAAACTTTCCGTAAAAGTTTCCGAAAGTGCTGGATGATAGTTTGTCCAAACTATTGGCTTTTGGTTAAATTATTACCTGCCAAAAGTTTACCGGACTACACCACCGAGGCAATAATCACACAAATAAAGCAGTCATTTAAAAAGATTTTGTCTGAATTGGCTTTAGGAGAGTAACTGCCAGCAATTTCCAAACCAACCAATAATTTAAAAACCCTTAAAAAATCTCTTCTTTATGCACAAATACTGGGAACGTTTGGAGCACTATAACTCGCAATTAGTGCCTTATGCGGTAGCTTTACTTTTAGTTCTAATCTTCATAGAGTTAGTTGTGCACCCCCAAAATAAAGCGGCTGTAATCATCATCGAAATATTTGACCTATTGGTTTTAATGGTTTTTGTTATCGACTTATCTTTTCTGGCCATCAAAGCTAAAACTACCTCTTTTTTCTTTAAGCACTATTGGTTGGACCTCTTAGTGTTATTTCCTTTTGGTTTGTTTTTTGCCATAACTGCCCGCTTAGCTCGGACTGCTTTTTTTGCAGAGAGTTTTTTAATGGGACAAACTGTTGCTCACGAAGGATTGGAAGTTAGAAAAGGAGTTTCTGCTCTAGCTCGGACAGGAAGATTAGCCAAGTTATCGAGAATAATCGCCCGCGGCTTCCGGTTTATTTTACATACAGATATTTTTTCACGCTTTCATCAGAAACATCACCACGCGCGTAAGAAAATATTTAGGTTAAATAATTTAAGGTTTAAGAGGTTCTAAATTTCAAGAAATTCTCTCAGTATATCACTTACTAAAATCTAGAATAAACCTCTATCTACTTTTTATTTATACTCTTGCTTATCTTCTCAATATCTTCCAAAATATCCGAAGCGATAAAAGAATAACCCTTCTTTTTCTTTAATAACAAATCACCCACAAAGCCATTGATATAAGATGCAGCCGCTGCGCTCTTGAACATATCCTTAGTCTTAGCTAAAAATCCGACCGCTAAACCTGCTAAAACATCTCCCGTTCCGGCTTTAGTCATACCCTGATTGCCTGTGCGATTATAGGCAATTTTATTGCGTGAAATAATCAAATCTGTGGGTCCTTTAACTAATAGAATATTATTATTCTGCAGGAAGTATCTTAAGTTTCCTTGTAAAATCTCTGCTTTTTCTTTAGCATTGGCAATCTTTAATTTAGGCAAAAGAAATTCTTTGCCGCTATTTACTAACATCATTTCTAATTCGGCTTCGTTTGGTGTTAAAATTGCGTTGCTAAAGTCTTTAAATGACAAACCTTTCAAAGCATCGGCATCAATAACTTTAAGCTTGCTGGATTTCTTAATGAAATAATGACTGAACTTATCGGCTTTTCTAGTCAGTCCATTACCTATTAAAACTGCATCATAACGTTCAGCTAATTTTACTAAATCTTTAGCACTTTTTACACTAAAAGCGCTGCCTTTAATTTTAGTTGTAATTAAATCAGGAGAATAACGATTGATGCTCCAAGCTACTTTCTCTGGTGCAGCTACAGTTACCGAATCACAGCCTGTTCTTAATGCTCCAAGTCCAGCTAAGATTACCGCTCCAACATAATCTTCAGAACCGCCAATAACTAGGGCGTAGCCATTCTCCCCTTTGTGGGATGTTTTCTTCCGTTCCATTAACTTGCGTACTTGGTTATAATTCATTTTAAGATAGCCTTTTTTTTCGCTTTATAAATGTTTGTAATTATTTACTTGTAGTTACACTAAAAAATAGGCACTTATTTATAAATACTTCGGTTTATTCGTTAGTTGTTTATAAATAAGGCTCTATTTTGGCTATTTTTTACATGTTTCTTCTTTGCGGTTCACAAAATGCAGTTCACAAAAGAAAACCTTTTAAAGAATCATCAGTCTTTAAGCCATATTTGGCCCTGTAGCTTAGCCTGGTGAACTTTTACGAAAAGTTCAATCAAAAGATAACTTCGTAAAATTTGGGCAATAGAGCGCTGCTCTTATATGGGTACGTTCTAGACAATTAGAACCAAAAACAAGCGAGCCTTTAGTAAAGCAGAGGTCCCGGATTCAAATACGGCTATTAACATTTGATTATCTTGATGTTGCCGTTTGAATGTTCCGGCAGGGCCATTAGTAAAAGTGGTCGATGGCAAAAGACTATAACGTTTTTTTGTCGTTGGCCATTTTTCTTTAATTTCTACCCTAATCTTTTTATACTTTAAAGTTTTTAATTGAAATATATGCCTTTGCTAGGGGGAAGTCTTCTAAGTGAAACAGAGCAGTCAAATAGAGTAATCTCTGAACTTGAAAATATTTTGGATATGTCTGTCCAGCCTCGTGAAACGGCTTATAGATTATTTAATAACAAACAGTTGCTTGATATTGCTAATCGAAAGCTCGCTGAAGCTTATGAAAAAAGAGAATTAACTCGAAGTTTAAGAGACGTTATTATTGATTTTCGGGCAATGTCTACTTATATAATTCAAGATGGTCCTGAAAAATATAGGGAATTTTTACAATTAAGAAAATCTCTCGATAATTGTTATGGTTGGTTAATGGAGTGTTCTAAAAAGGGCGATAGTGATACCATTGCTAGAGAAAGATTGAGGATTGAGATTATCAAAGGTCAGGAAGTATACTATGAAATCGAAGATAAGCTACACTTTTATAGCATAAGGACAAAATTAATTGGAATCTTCTGTGACCGTCTGAAAGACGTCTTTAACGGTGAATATCAACCAATTTCTATGTTAGAAATAAATGAATCAACAAGGCAGATTACTGATAGAATGTGGCCGGTTTCGAAGTAAATAGTTTAAGAAAAATGTATGCGGTAGCGGGGAGTCGAACCCCGGTCGCAGCCTTATTGTGCTAAACTTTGGTTTTCTTGAACTAAGCTTAGCCTGGCAAGGCCGCATATTGGTCAGACCTTTAATTTTTTATATTTAATAGTCTTCTAACCACTATACTACTACCGCATAACTGCTTTGAAAAGTAAATTATTAATAAATCTTTTGCAAAAATAGAGAAATTTGGAACACAACTGGTTAACCTAAATTATAAAAAATAAATATTAAAACTAATTCACCACCTACTTTCTCGCCATCACAAACACTGCCCTAATGGCAACAATTAGTGTAGCAGGCACAAATAAAGTCAGTATGCCTTGCAGAACATTCTCTACAAATGGTAAAACATTCTCAAAGACACCAACTTGTAAACCCAAATATGAAACCAATACTAACACTGTTCCACTAATTAAGAAAGGCATAACTTCCTGATGAGTTATATTTAACAATCCCACTATCATTCCTAAAAGGAAGACTACCCATAATACTGTCTCTTGAAATTTCCCGTCATAGCCAAGTCCTAAAATAATTGCTAGAATTAAACCAACTAAAAAAGCCCAACTGCCTATTAAATAAGATGATGATTTTTTCTCTGAATTATTGATATTAATCTTTTTATTATTACTAATTTTTTTATTATTATTAGTCCAATTTATCTTTTTTTTAACAACCATACTAACTCACCTCTATTAATAAACAGCATTATCTAAAGGTTAATAAGATTTTCGGAAAGATGTTATCCCAATAGTCACATCACATACTAACTTTTTTAGACTAAAAATCATTAAAATACTTCTCCTAAACTCCTCTTCTTATGCCCAGCGCTGAAGACGTTAGTAATTTTATAGATTATTTTAAGATGTATGTGCATAGCTCGTTCGCACCCTGCCTCGATAATATTTTTGCTAAAGTATGGGAAGATAAATTTTATTGGCAGGGCATGGTTTGTCTTACGAGTAGTCCTGTGCTCACTGGCCCATTGGCGCTATGCACATACTTTAAGATTGCCGAAATAGTATATAAGGATTAACTCGCCGGTCTAATTCGTTCTGGAAAGTATACTAAGAAGCTTTGTAAAGAATTAAAAGGCGATTTGAAAGCCATACTAGACGCTGAAGAAAAAGAGTTGATTAGACGATTAGGTGGCAGATTAGGTAGTTTAGCTTTCTGCAACCATTTTTACAAACCGGAACTCCCCAAAAAATTTCGTTATGACGGGTTATGCAGTGCTCCTAAGCATAAAGAACGATTTGATGAACATTTGCCTCCTGGCGTTTACTTTTTCCGTCCTTTTGTAGATCATTTACTTAAAGTTCCTAAAAATATTAAAGGTCTTAATGGCGGGAATATTGTCGTTCTAACTATGGATGATAACCACAGAACTGTGCTAGTTAGTTGTAATCTTCGTTATAGGATAATAAACTTAAAAAAATGGTATATGTTTGTAGATGATCATGAAAAAGACTTGTCTGAACAGTCTGTTTCTGTACTTAACGCTTGTTGTCGAGGTAAAACTTTCCAGCAATGGAAATGTCCTAAATTTATTCAAGATTTAGCTTCAGACGTGAAAAAAAAGTTTACTAACGGCGTACGGGATGAATGGGGTATCAGCATTCTTGATGTTTATATTACTCACGGCGTGCCTTGCAACGTAAATTTGGTAACTCACGACGTACAAACTCTGCCGATAAGCAATACTATTTATAATGAACAAATAGCTTAAAGTTATTTCAATCTAAATTTATTCTCTATAATCCGGTTTATATTAATTTTTGTTGAATCTATTTTTTAAAAGAAACATAATTTCTAAAATACTACATTCACAACAAAAACCTTAATAAATAAACCTGAGATTTTAACATTATCCCCGCTTAGTTTAGTGGCTAGAACCCTCGGCTGTAGATGTTGTGTGACTATCGTCTTTGGTGACGTTTGGATGAAACACAATCAGCCTGTGGTTACCGAGTGATAGTCGATCTTTAATGATCTTCTACTCGAAATCCCCGGTTCAAATCCGGGAGCGGGGACTTTTCTTTTGTCTATTTTTCCTCTTATAATTCTATCAAGATGTTTTTTGTTTCTAAACCCTATGTTTTCCATCCACAAATCAAAGTTATTATGGCCATTGATATCTATTTGATAGCTAGTGTAAGCATTCCCATTTCTGGCACTATTTCTGGTATATGGCCCACAATATTTAATATTCAATTGATTCAAAATTAAGCAAATATCTCTAATTAATGGAAGTGATTCAATATCTGCAGTTATCCTTGGGTAATAGTTCATATTTTTTCTAGGTTTGAAAATTATACTAAAATCAGTATCTGCTAATCCTCTTAAAAATGCGCAACTTAATTGTAAACCATATTTAACAAACTGAACTATAAATACTGTTTTAGACTTCTTTCCTACAGGAATACCTAATCTTTCGAAATACTCGACAATATATTTAGAGTTTATCCTTAATTCACAACAATTATTTTTGAGGATTATCTTTGGTTCTATTTTAAACAATTCAAGAAAAATTTGTTTTAATTCTTTAAAATATTCAATATCTAAATCTTTATGCCCCCATATTGATAGTTTATAATCGGTTCTTTCCTTAGAAATGTAACGACTTAAATGACCATCTCCGGCAATAACACCGCACAGTTCAGCTAATTTTAAGTTCATGTTAAGTGCCTCCAATAGTTTCAAGTAATTTAATCTTTGAATGGAATTAAAAGAAGCAGTTTTTATTCAGCGCTCAAATCATACTTCTTTTTATTGACTAAAAGACTAAGTAATTTATATACCTTAGCCGAGGTTGTCTTGTGCGGGAGTTGGTCTGTGAAAATTGTTTTGAAATTGTTTTCTACATAAATCAAATTATTCCTTCATTCAAAAATTTCATTTCAACAATCTCTCATCTCCGCCACAAATATTTAATAAATAATCGCATCCATCCCACATTTATAAATCCAAAATGATTCATTTTCACAACT
>JACPCC010000004.1 GCA_016179995.1 Candidatus Woesearchaeota archaeon
AGTCTATTGGCTCTTCAAAAACATCTACTAAACTAACAGTTAATAATTTAGTAAAACAAGGATTCATTAAGAAAGAAGTGATAGGAAAGACTTGGATACTATCTGTTGATTCAAGCAACAAGTTAATGATAACTAAAAAAATACCCCATAATTTGCAATTAGTTTACGAATCAGGAATTATTGACGCGGTTTATGATAAAGTTCCAAATGCACAAGTAATAATTCTTTTTGGAAGCTACCGTTGGGGTACAGACAATGAAAAAAGTGATATAGATATAGCAGTAGAAATCCTAAACAATGAAAATCTGAAAATAGAAACATTAGGAATCATCGAACAAATAGGATTTAGAAAAAAAGTAACTGTCAATTTGCATATATTTTCCAGAAAGAAGATTAACCTAAATTTGTTTACAAATATAGCCAATGGCATAGTATTAGACGGCTTATTAGAGGTGCATCTTTGATATTAAGACAAAAACAACCGGATAAAAAAAATGCAGCAAGTATTTTAGATGCTTCTTCTAAACAAATGAAGTACACTTTAACTCTTGAATCAAACGACAATTCTGCATTTAATATTATTAGAAATGTGTATGAATGTTTTAGAATGGTGGGAGATGCTTTGTTAATAACACAAGGTATTGAATCAGAAGACCACTTAGCTCCAATCCATGAATTAACAAAAATAAAAGTTGAAACGCCAAGATCTATTACTTTAGTAGATCATCTTCGGAGGATGCGTCATAATATCAATTATTATGGTTACAGCCCCACAAAAGAAGAGGCAGATGATGCAATTTCTTTAGCGAAAGCTTGTTTCGAATCACTATTTAATGCAGTGAAAGCAGAAATTGAAAAAAGTGAGTCTTTTAAAAGAATGAGATAATGAGTAAATTGTGTAAAGTCTATATCTCGAACCATTTCTCACTAACTACCTTCCGCTGACAATCTCAATAACATCCCTATGCTTTAAGACATATTCTTTACCTATGGTTTTCTTAGTCTTAACGTCTTTAGCACAGATAAAATTCTTGCCTAAATCGGTATGCAATTTATAAGCAAAGTCTAAAGCCGTGCTTTGTGGCGGAAGCAAGAAACAGTCTGGCAGACAGCGTCCTTCAGAATCTTCTAATTTTCCAACTCCACCTGGAAAAATTGCCACATAACCAAGTAGACTAAAAACTGCTTGATCTAGTACTTCTTGCACACCAGTACTGACTAATTTATTAAGAACATTATCTTGGATGAATTGCAAAGCTTTTTTCTGTTTCTCATTGAGCTTGCTTTCATTAACGATAGTAAAAGTATTTTCTCCAGGTAGATAGTCTATCAATCCAGCTTTCTGCGCTTCTTTGAGAGCTAATTCTGTATCTCCTGAACAGCCGACAAATTGGTATCCTGGAAATTGTTTTTTGAGCCGTTCTAAATTTTCTAGGGCACCGGGCAAGTCCATTTTATTGGCAGCGATTAACATAGGTTTGGTTTTATGACGCAAGGCTACTGCTAGTTTTTTTAGTTCTTCATCAGTCCATAAGTTTGGTTTATCTTTATCTAAATGCAACTTTTCCATGGCTTCTTCAACCATAACTTCAGTTACTTTCAAACCGGAAAGTTGTGTAGCGAGGGCTGTTTTAATCTCTTTTTTCTCCTGAATTACTGTACGGGCAAATTTCTCCCATCCTTTCTTTAGAATCCCCAAGTACCACATATCTAACTCTACTTCTAAAAATTCTACATCTTTGGCAGGATCATAATTTCCAGCGCCGATAGGCTCACCTTTTTCATTGGTAGAACCTGCTGCATCTACAACGTGAATCAAAACATCAGCTTGTCTTAAATCGTCAAGAAATTGATTACCCATACCATTGCCTTCGTGAGCCCCAGGAACTAGACCTGCAACATCAATCATTTGAACAGGAACGAAGCGAACATTCTTCTTACAGAAACCAATGCGGGGGTTGCACTGTTTTTGAAATTCTTTATCGACGCAATTGACACGAACGAAACTTACTCCCTCATTTGCTTTAATTGTTGCAAAAGGGTAGTTAGCAATAAGAACATCAGCTAAAGTAAGCGCTTTAAATAGAGTAGACTTTCCAACGTTAGCTTTTCCTACGACACCGACGAGCATTAGTAAATCACCCTAGAGTTTAAAGATATTATTCTGATTATATTTTCAGTTAAGTTATTAGTCTATAGATAATTGCGGAGATATTATTTAATTTGCCACAATTATCTAATAAATAAATTGCTTTTTTATTTGTAACATTATTATCGCAATTTACTATATTTTTCCATTATAATTATAAAGGTTTTCACTTCATTTTCACAGATGCTTCTAAAAACTGAATTACATACCCATATTAACTTAGATCCGCAAGATAAGAACCGTATTAATTACTCGGCCAAAGAATTGATTGATTGCGCCGTAGAAAGAGGTTTTCAAGTCTTAGGGATTAGCTGCCATAATTTTCAATATTTTGATAAAGAGATGGAGAAATATGCGCGTAAAAGAGGATTACTCCTGCTAAGCGGACAGGAAAAAGATGTTGAAAGCAAGCATACATTGCTCTATAATATTTCGGCAAAGATTGCTGCTAAGATCAATACTCTTGAAGACTTGCGGAAAGTTAAAAAAGAACAGCCTGAAATGCTAGTTATTGCTGCGCACCCGTTTCACTTTTTTTCTACCTGTCATGGAAAAAATGTTATTAAATACTCCGAGCTATTTGATGCCTGGGAATATTCTTATTTTTATACTAATTTATTCAACCCAAATAGAAAAACTGAGAGACTGGCAAAAAAATTAAACAAACCTTTAGTTGGCAATTCTGATGTACACAATTTAAAGTATTTAGGACGAACTTATTCTTTGATTGAAGTTCAAGCTAATTCTATCGAGGAAGTTAAAGCAGAAGATGTTTTTCAAGCGATAAAAAATGGAACAGTTAAGATAGTGACAAAGCCCGTAACATTCAAAGAATTTTTTGATGAAGTGATGGATATATTCAAGTATTTGTTGAAAAAGATAATCCTGAAAAAAGATTAACAAACTAACGGTCTCAAAAAGATTTTTATAGTTAAAGAAGATAATATTCTTTAAAGAGAGTATAGTTATATACTAAAAAAGAGGAAGATGAAAAATATAGAGATTGCTAAAATATTTAACAGCATCGCCGATATCTTGGAGTTTCAAAATGTGCAATGGAAGCCGCAGGCTTATCGTAAAGCAGCTAGAGTTCTAGAATCCTTAACCGAAGATGTAGAAGATTTATTGGCAGCAGGAAAACTAGAAGAATTGCCGGGGATTGGAGAACATCTCGCCAAAAAAATAGAAGAGTTGATATCGACGGGAAAATCACAGTATTATGAGAAATTGAAAAAAGATATACCGGTAGAAATGGAAAACTTAAATGCTATTCCGTTTCTTGGCCCTAAAAAGATTAAAGTCTTATACCAACAACTGAAGATTAAAAATATCGATGATTTAGAAAAAGCAATCTTGGAGAAGAAAGTAAGAGAATTGCCTGGTTTTGGCGAGGAAACCGAGAAAAGATTGAAAGAAGGATTGGATTTTCTAAAAACAAACCCTCGACGTTTTCTTTATACAGAAGCGGCAATTGTGGGAAATTATATCATTTCTGTGCTAAAGAGACTGCCGGAAGTGCAGAAAGCGGTGATTGCGGGGTCGTTTATAAGAGGTAAAGAAACTGTCGGAGATTTAGATATATTAGTTGTTGCAGGTAAAGCACAAAAAAACAAAGCGCAAAATGGAGTACAGAATAAAGCGCAAGATAAAGCACGATATAAAATACAAACTAGAGCACAAAATGAAACACAAAATGCAGCACAAAAAGTAATGAAGTTTTTTAATTCACTTCCAGAAGTAAAAAAGATATTAGGGACTGGAGAAACTAAAAGTTCTGTACGCTTAAAAAACGGGATGCAGGTAGACTTGCGTGTGGTAGAAGAGAAACAATACGGTTCTGCCCTAAATTATTTTACCGGAAATAAAGAGCATAATATTGAATTGAGAAAATTAGCTTTAAGTAAGGGATATACGCTCAGCGAATATGGTTTATTTAAAGTAAAAGACAAAAAGTGGATAGCCGGAATTGAGGAAAAAGACATTTACGAAAAACTAGGATTGCAATACATACCTGTAGAGATGCGTGAGAATACAGGAGAGATTAGTGCAGCTAAAAATAATAGATTGCCTAAATTAGTGCAAGAAAAAGAGATAAACGGGGTTTTTCATAACCATAGCACTTGGAGCGACGGAAGTAATTCTTTATTAGAAATGGCTCAAGAAGCTGAAAAGTTAGGATTAAAATTCATATCTTTTAACGATCATTATGGAACAGTTAAGATTGCTAATCCGATTCCTGCAAAAAAACTGCAAAAATATCTGCAAGATATTGAAAAGGTTAGAAAAAAAGTAGGCTTGTGTGTTTTCTCTGGGTTAGAGATAGACATTCTTAAAGATGGAAAATTGCCTTTGCCCAAAAGCAAGCTGAAAGAATTGGATGTTGTGGCTGCTTCAGTCCACATGAGTTTGAGAATGCCTGAAACAGAGATGACAGCGCGAGTGTGTCGAGCTTTAGATAATTATCCGATTAATATCTTAGCACACCCCACTAATAGATTGCTCAATGAACGTGAGCCGCTTGCACTTAATTTAGAGAAGGTGTTTGAAATGGCCAAACAGAAGAATACTTTTTTAGAGATTAACTGCCAGCCTAAACGCATGGATTTATCAGGACTGCAAATTAAAGCTGGAAAAGAAGCAGGCTGTAAGTTTGCCATAAGTACGGATGCGCATAGAAAAGAGAGTTTGAGTAATTGGGGGTTAGGAGTTATGACTGCTCGACGCGGATGGCTGGAGAAAAAAGATATATTGAACTGCTGGAGTCTGCCGGAGATAGAGAAAGCGTTGAGGAAGTAGGTAAATTAGGAAGTAAATAGTTATTGAGTTTATTAAACATGTCTCTTCTAGTTTAGATAATATGAATAATGAAATTGACAAATTTACCACAAAAGATTTAAATATAAAGTTATACAAATTTGTATAATAATGGGAATATTTGAAAAGGAACTCTTTTGGACTAGGGTGCAGCGCTTTAAAGATGAAATAGTACCTATTCTTTTTACAGAACATCAATTTGATCTCCTGCGGAAAAAAGCAAAGCAAGAGAAATTTACTGCTTCAGAGAAAGTAGAATTCTCTCGTTCTATCTCTAAAAAACTTAAAGCTATCAGCCTGATGATGGGTAAGGAAAATAAACTATTTGTTTATGATAAGGGGAAAATTCTTCCGGAACGGTTGAAGCAGGCAAAAAAGTTACTTCGAAAATTTTCCAGGCGGTTTAAGAACAAGCCAATTATTATCGGAGGCAGTTTTCTTTATTCAGAAAGATATAATGATATTGATATTTTTGTTATAGAAAAATATGAAAAAGAAGATTACGAAAAAAATAATTACCATATAAATTATCTCCAACCATCAGCATTAAATTCTTTATTTTTAAACTCTTTAAGCAAAGTATGCTTGTCTAACTTTGATTTAAGCATGATTAAAGTAGAAGAAAAGGTAACTGCCAATCAAATTATTTCTAAGTATCAAGAGATTCAACGAGATTTAGCTTCCGATAATCAGAAGAATAATAATTGGCTGAAAATAGATTTAAGGGAGTTTATTATCGACTGTTATTATGCAGGCAATAAAATAATTTTAGATTCTTCTCAGCTCAGAAGCATTTTAAACAATCTTCTTCAGAAAAAAAATAGAAAGAAACTAATCCAAAAAATGTTTGTCCAAGCTATCCTAATGGGATTTGAAAACAAAGAAGTAAAGGCAATAAGTATAAATATGATTAAGTCTTATAAAGATTTGATTAAGGGATATAAAAATAAAAAATATTATATGGAGTTAATTAATACTTTCCATGAGGTGCTTAATTGTGCAAGCTGAAGAGATAAAAAATAAGTTAAAGGAAATTCTTGGTGAACAGCTAGAATTTGAGGGACATTTCAGTATAGTCATTGATATCATGAGCGAAGCAATGCAGCAAAATCTTCTGCTGTGGGCAAATAAATGTGCTCTTAGAGAACTTGACCATGATCCTTCTCCAGCTGACCACAATTGATTGGTTTTCTTCTTTAAGCCAAGTATTAACAATATCCGAGGAATATTGACTAAGAGAAAGAACTCTTATTTTATTGCTTTGTTTTTGGATAAACATAAATACTACGATACGGAGAGAAGAAAATTAGGATTTTAGGCAAATCTTTAAATAAAGAGAGAGAATGAATTAAATTGAAAGAAAAATAATTATTCAGAGTATATATCAACCAATAAACTAAAACTTAAAAAATGCCAGAAATAATAAATTTAAAGTTGCAGTACGAAGGATTGTTTGATTTTGATGGATTTTATTCCACGATGGTAGATTGGGCTAAAAATTATGGTTTTTTGTTTTTTTATGTTGATTATAAACATAAAGTGCCTGATCCTTTTGGTGCAGAGCAAGAATACAAATGGACTATGTTTAAAAGAGTTGATTCCTATGTTTCTTATAAAATTACCATTGAAGGGCATACTTGGGATCATACGGAAGTGAATGTAGAGGTAGATGGAAAAAAGAAAACTTTAACTAAAGCCAGATTTTATTTGATACTAAGCGGCGATGTTTCTTCAGACACTTATAAGATATTTGATCCAAAAAAACCTTTAGCTAAAAAACTAGGCGCTTGGTATAACAAGATATTTAAAAGAGAATTTGAAGGTCATTTTGACACTTTAACTTACCGTCTTTATAATTTACATGCTCTGATGAAAAATTATTTTGATATGCAGAGCAAGAAGTATACTTACAAAGGATATTTGGGAGAGCATTAGGTTAAGAAATTCAAGATAGTTTAGAGTTTTGTAAACAGAATCATAATTTTTGCGCTTACTAAATTACAATTTTCCCCTAAAAAGATATTTAAAGCCTGCTTTATTCTTCTTTGAATTAGCATGAAAATATTAACCATCCACGCTGATTTTATCGAGTTTGAAGCGAAGAAGAAAGCTCTGAAAGATGCCGAAGAAGTTGACAAAAGCCCGCATCGAGTAGAAGAATGTTTAGTAGTTTTTACCGCCGTAGAAAAAAGAGATGAGAATAATATCTCGGCAAACGTTGAAAGATATGTACAGGAAATTAAAAACGTAGCTCAGCAAGTTAATGCCCAAAATATTGTTTTGTATCCCTATGCTCATCTAAGTTCACAGTTAGCTAATCCTAAAATAGCTGAAAATGTTTTAAAAGAAGCGGAAAAAATATTAGTTTCAAAATATAAAGTTACCAGAGCGCCTTTTGGCTGGTATAAATCTTTTAATATTTCTTGCAAAGGTCATCCATTATCAGAATTAAGCAGAGAGTTTTGCGTGGGAGAAATCAAAGAGCAAGAAAAATCTACTCCTCTAGCTAGCCCTGCAACTAACCTAAAAAGAGAACACAAAGACGAAGCTTTTGCTTTTGAGAATTTAGTATTATCAGATGAACAAAGATTAAAGTTATCTGCTGCGTTTATAGTCGCCAAAGCAGTAAAAGAGCTTTATCCGGCAGCCGAGTTGGGCAGCTGTAATTTTTATAATGATCAAGCATATGTGGATATTGCTAATATCAAATTGAAACATGAAGAGCTAATTAAAGTAGAAAAGCAGGCACAGAAAATAGCTACAACTGGTTTAAAAATTGAACAAAAAGCTCCAGAAGTAACTCCTAGTTTAATAGGATTGCAAAAAGATATTGCTCAAGATTTAGGAGTTAAAGCCAGTGTTTATTCTTTAGGTGATTTGCTGCTAGTAGCGCAATTTAAGCATCCTTTTGTTCTTTCCAGCGATAAAGTGGGAGCATTAAGGATTCTTAATAGTTCCAGTGTTTATTGGAAGAATAATGCCAATAATTCACAGTTGACGAGAATTTATGTAGTGGGATTTAGTTCTCAACATGGATTAGAAGAATATCTTAAAAAAGTAGAAGATGCAGAGAATCGTTCTCATTTAAAAATTGGAAAAGAACAGAATTTATTTGTCATCTCCGAGCTTGTTGGACCAGGATTACCTTTGCTTGCTCCTCGAGGAATGACTATTCGTAATGAGATTGTGAAGTTCTTATGGGAATTGCATTTTGGAAAAGGATATCAGCAAGTTTGGACCCCGCATATCGCTAAAGATTTATTGTACAAAACCAGCGGGCATTGGGAGAAGTTTGGAGATGAATTGTTTCGAGTGCGCGGAAAAGTTGATGATTTCGTTTTAAAACCTATGAACTGTCCGCACCACATGCAAATTTTTAGTTCTTTTGCTTTCAGTTACAAAGATATGCCTGTACGCTATTTTGAACCAGCTACAGTTTATAGAGATGAAAAGTCTGGACAATTACTAGGATTAAGTCGAGTTCGTTCTATTACACAAGATGATGGGCATCTTTTTTGCAGATTAAACCAAATAACTTCGGAAGTTAGAACTATTGTTGGAATTATTCATGAATTTTATCATACCATTGGCATGGATAAAGATTATTGGGTTAGATTAGGTTTACGCGGAGAAGATAAATCTAAGTATCTTGGAACAGACGAGGGCTGGAATATGGCCCAAGAATCTTTAGAAAAAGCCGCCCAAGAGTTAAAATTGCCGTATAAAAGAGCAGAAGGCGAAGCAGTTTTTTATGGTCCGAAATTAGATTTCATGTTCAAAGATGCTCTAGGAAGAGAGTGGCAGCTTGCGACTATACAGTGTGATTTTAATCTGCCGGAACGGTTTAATCTGAGTTTTGTTAACGAAAGAAATGAAAAAGAACGTCCTGTTGTAATTCATCGAGCCATATCTGGAAGTTTAGAAAGATTCATGAGCGTCTTGATTGAGCATTTTGCTGGAAAATTCCCGCTATGGTTAAGTCCGGTGCAGGTTAAAGTTTTAACCGTTACCGATAGAAATAATGAATTTGCACGCGAAGTGGTTAAGGTTTTTGAGCAAGCAGGATTGAGGGTCGAGTTAAATGAAGAATCAGAAACTATCGGCAAAAAAGTGCGCGAAGCACAGATAGAAAAAGTAAATTATATGATTACTATTGGAGATAAAGAAACAGAAGCTAGAACTTTAGCTGTGCGTTCACGAGATGGAAGAGTAGAGTTTGGTGTGGATTTGAATGAATTTGTAGAGAAGTTGAAGACGGAAGTGAAGGAAAGGGTTTGAGTTGTTATAGTTTTAATCATAAAGTGATTCTTTAAAATGAAACATCTTAGAAGAAGAGGAACAGCGATTATTGAAACTCAAAAAGGGATATTAGTAACAGCTTCTTGGCATAAAACATTTATACTTCCTGGTGGAACTACTAAAAGAGGTGAAAGTAGAAAACATGCCACCATAAGAGAACTAAGGGAAGAAACCACTCTTCAGGTTTGTGACATAAAATACCTATTTACTTGGCTTGAATCAGAATCTACTAGACATAGAGCAGAACACAAAGTGTTTTTAGTTAAAGCAACTGGAACACCTAAGCCGGATCATCATGAGGTCCATTATATTGATTATTGGAATCCAAGTTCAAGTATAAAACTAAGTTGGGAAACTAAAAGAATAATTAATAAATATGAGAGGGAGCATAAACACTTTAAACAGGAAATACTA
>JACPCC010000005.1 GCA_016179995.1 Candidatus Woesearchaeota archaeon
TTTATAAAATAGGCTTAAAATAGAGCAATAGTTGTGTTGAAGTGGTGTTCTGAGAATATTTATTATAATTAAATAGTGCTAAATATCTTTATAATAAAGAGATATTGCCATTATTAACTAAAAAATAGTATTGACTAAAAAACAGTTATTAATTAAAAAATGATTATACCACAATTAAACTACCGGGCTAAAAATTTGGCTAAGACGGTGATAGATTATTCCACAGAAGTGAAAGCCGGTGAGGTAGTGAAAATAGTTGGGGAGTTGGTAGCTTGGGAATTCATGCAGGAATTAGCTCGGCAAGTAGTTGATAAAGGAGCGCATCCTACTATTCAAATTCTAAATCCAGAACTAGAAAAGTATCTGCTAGAACAAGGAAAAGAAGAACAATATGGCCATGTTTTTGAGCATGAAATAACCAGAGCAGAAGAATCTGATGTGCACATTCGTGTTCTAGCTTCAGAAAACAATCAGTATTTAAGAGATATTGATACTGCAAAATTGATCTTACGTAAGAATTCACGCCAAGGCTTGTTTAAAATTGTTAATTCCTGGGGAAAAAGGACCAACACAGTTATTTTTCCTACGGAAGCTGGTGCTAGTAGTAATAATCTAAGCAAGAGGGATTATGAACAACTGATTTATTCTGCCACTGAAGTTAATTGGACTGCAATCAGCTCTTATTTGCAGAATATTAAGCATATTTTAGATGGAGCATCTGAGGTTAGAATAGAAGTTCCAGGATCAACAGACTTACGATTTAGTTTAGAAGGACGTGGTGGTTGTATTGATGATGGACATATTAATTTGCCAGGGGGAGAAGTATTTTATGGGCCGGTTGAAGTTTCAGTAGAAGGCTTTATTACTTTTCCATATTCTCAATTTCAAAATGGATATCAAATAGGAGGAATTAGATTTGAATACAAAGAAGGAAACTTAATCAATTGAATGGTGGCGGCTTAAATCACTCGTCATTACATTGGGATCTGGTTTGTGAATTAAGAACCATCTATAACCAGCCTGGTGGAAAGATTTATGTTAATAATAAAGTTGTTATGGAAGATGACATATGGTCTTTTGAAAAATAGATTGTTAAAAGAAATAGTATGAAATGTTATAACTATCAAAATATTCCTTTAGCTAATTTTTTTCCTAATTTTTTAAGTTCGTGGGAATATTCATTTAAATTAATTTTTTTCTGGGCGATTCCTGAATTCATGGCTGCTTCTGCTATCTTGGGTGTGACTTCTGAAAGAACTCGGGGATCAAAAGGTTTAGGAATAATGTATTCTGGACCGAAAGAGAATTCTTGACCATAAGCAGCAATAACTTCTTTAGGCACTTTTTTCTTGGCTAGATCTGCCAAAGCTTTAACAGCGGCTAATTTCATTTCTTTATTAATATGGCTAGCTCTTGTATCTAAAGCAGCACGAAATAAGAAAGGAAAACCTAAAACATTATTTACTTGGTTTGGATAATCAGATCTTCCTGTTGCAAAAATAATTTCAGGAACAGCATTTTTAGCAACATCGTAAGCCACTTCAGAAGTTGGATTAGCCATAGCAAAAACGATAGGGTATGAGTTCATTTTTTTTATATCTTCAGCTGTTAGAACATTTGGCTTGGATAAACCGATAAAAACGTCTGCTCCAACTATAATTTCTGTTAGTGTCTTACAATTTGTTTGACGAGCAAATAACTTTTTGTGTTCATTAATATGAAAGAGCCGGTTAGTAGTAATTACTCCTTCTCTATCAACCATAAAAATATTTTCTAGATGAGCACCAAGATCAAGAAGAAGTTTTGCAGTTGATAGAGCAGCAGCTCCTGCACCAGAAAAAACTATTTTGACATTAGAAATTTTCTTTTTTGTAATCTCCAAAGCATTTAGTAATGCGGCTGAAGCAATGATAGATGTTCCATGCTGGTCATCGTGAAAGACAGGGATATTTGCTCTTTTTTGTAATTCTGTTTCTACATAAAAACATTCAGGGGCTTTAATATCTTCTAGATTAATACCACCAAAAGAGATGGATAAAGAAGAAATTATTTGCACTAGTTTTTCTGGATCAGATTCATTTATTTCTAAATCCATAGCATCTATTCCCGCAAAGCGTTTGAATAAGACCGCTTTTCCTTCCATCACTGGTTTTCCAGCTAAAGCGCCAATATTGCCTAAACCTAGAACAGCCGTACCGTTAGATATTACAGCTACTAAATTGCCTTTGTTAGTGTATTTGTATGCATCATCAGGATTTATTTGTATTTCTAAACAAGGGAAAGCTACCCCCGGAGTATAAGCTAAGGAAAGTTCATCTGCAGTAGTACAAGGCTTTGAAGGATTGATTGTTAGCTTTCCTGGTTTTCCTTGATGGTGATAGTTCAAAGATTTTTCTTTTAATGAGTTATTTAATAATCCATTTAGGTGGTGTGTCATTTTTAAGTTAATAATTAGTTAATTATAAGTTATATACTATTATTAAATTTGAGGTTAGTATTATTTGACATTCTTTAGGAAAAAACTGAAGATTTATATAATACTTAAGTTTAATTCCAAATATTGGTTCTTCAAATAAAGCTAATATAGAGCAATCTTTGTTATGCTTTAAATAGTTTTTGGAATATAGTTTAAAACAAAGAATGAATAGTATAAGAGAAAGAATAGTATAAAATAAAAAAGTAAAATTAGGAGGAATAAAATGGAAAATGTTTTGGGAAATATCTTAAAAAAGTATTCTGAACAGATTTATGTCTTGTTTAGAGTTTTAGTAGGTCTCTTGTTCTTGCAACATGGAGCACAAAAGTTGTTTGGCTGGTTTGGAGCGCAAGGAACAGTACAGTTGTATAGTTTAATGGGACTTGCAGGAGTAATTGAGTTCTTTGGTGGGTTGGCTATAGTATTGGGATTGTTTACCAGATTAGCTGCTTTAGGTAGTGCCGTTACTATGTTAGTTGCATACTTTAAAGTACATTTCTCACTTGCTGCTTGGTTGCCAATAGTTAATAAAGGCGAATTAGCTTTGCTATATTTTGCTGCTTTCCTAGTTTTATTAGTCTGGGGTGCAGGCAAGTTAAGTTTAGAAAAAGTCTGGCTCAAGAAAGAACTATTCTAAGTAATTTTCTTTTTTTTATTTTATTTTTTAGTTTATTTTTTGTTTAAGTATACGTAAGGAAATTTTTATTCTAAATTTATGGTTGCAGTATACTAAAACAAAACCATTATAACTGTAGTGGTTATCTAAACTATATAAGAGTAGACAATAGTCTTTAAAAAAGAGGTGTGAAAATGGTATGGACAGGAATGATGGGTGGTTATGGTCCCGGTTGGGGAATGGGTAGTTTATGGATGCTTGTAGCTATAGCAGTATGCAGTTTTATCTTCTCTGTAGTCTTCTGGCTCTGTTATAATTGGCTGGTCGCAAGTAAGTGCATGAACAAGAAAAGATAAGAAAGAATAGAAAAAAAGCAAACTGGGAAAAATTAAAGATGGCTTTAACTACAAAAGAAGTAAGCTTGAAATATGATATTACTTCTTTTTTTTATGATTTTTTTGAATTTCCAATAGAAGTTTTGCTGTTCCGAAAATGGCGAAAAGAACTTTTGAAAGATGTTAACTGCAAAGTTTTGGAAATAGGTGTTGGTACGGGGAAGAATTTGCCCTACTACGATTTTTACAAAGTCAAACTAACGGCTGTAGACATCAGTCGTGGGATGCTCAAAAAAGCTAAAAATAGAGCAGAGACTAAAAAATATCCAGTTACATTTAAGCTTCTTAATTCAGAGAAACTGCCATTTAAAGATAATTCATTTGAGTATATTATTGTTACTTTTGTTCTTTGTTCTGTATCTAATCAGTTAGAAACTCTAAAAGAGATAAAAAGAGTGTTGGAACCGAACGGAAAAGTGTTGTTCCTAGAACATGTTTTGAGTAAAAATAAGTTTATTGCTTTTCTAGAGAAAATGCATAATCCCATCATGAAGTTCTTAACTGGTGCAAATATTAATAGAGATACAGTTGGCAGTATTAAGAAGAGCGGATTGAAGATTCTTTCAGAAGAGAATTTAGCGCTAAAAGACGTGTTTAAGAAGATAGTGGTAAAAAAATAGATTGCTTTAAAAAACACTATGGAATATTATGGATTATTCAAGGTTAACATCAGGAATGAAGATATAATGATCATTTTGCTCCCTAGTCGGAAAAATTAATCCATAATTAAATTTATCTGTACTTAATTCAATTACAGCAGGTTGAACAAGACTACCAATATCTCGGCTATTTGATTTTCTTAAGAGAAGAATAGGTGCAACATAGTAAGATTGCGGAGAACGATTAGTACCTATATTGATAGGCATGATAAGTAACTTTTCTATGATGAAATTAAGATTATAAGCATGCTCTACCAACTGAGTAAAATCAGTAGTCTTACTTTTATTATACTTTTGATAGTCTTTATTACTAAGTTTAATTTCCATTTTTTAAACGCTATTTAATAACTTTTGTTTGATTATGCAACATAGAGACCATAGAGATTATAAATATTATCTGCTTCAAATAGTTACATCAAAAAGCATAAAAATAAAAAAACAAAACATTTAAATAGTTGAGCAATTATTCAACTATATTTAATAACAATAAGGGAAAATATCATGCTAATAAAACAAAACGAATTAAGCAAAATCACAGGATTCTTTTCATGCCTAAGTGATGAGACCAGGCTAAAGATTATTTTAAGCATATTAGAACAACCTAAAACAGTCAATGAAATTCATCAAATGCTCGGTGAAGAGAAATTGGCCTTATCTGCAGTATCGCATCAATTAACATTAATGAGTAATCTCGGAATTGTTGAGTTCGAGAAAACTGGTCGAAGTAAATCTTTCCGCTTGTCCAAGCAGTTCTGCTGGTGTATTTTAAGAAAAGCGCTAGGACATTTTGAGGAAAAAGGTGGATGTAAAGCTTGCCAAGAGGCTAAGAAATTAAATCCAATTAGGGAGTTTAAAAGTAGTTTTAGAATATAGACATTAACAAGTAGATAAGAATAAGAAGAATAAGAAGAAGAATAAAAATAATGAGATAGTAAAAATAATGTTAATAATTAAGTAAGTAGTAATCTGGAGTAAATAAGAAAAATACTAGAGGATATAAATAAAAATGACCAACACGACACTTAAAATTAAAGGCATGCATTGCGCTAGCTGTGCGACAATTATTACTAAAGCTTTGACTAAAGTACCTGGTGTAAAAAATGCCAATGTTAATTATTCTACTGAAAAAGGAAATATTGATTTTGATTCTGCAGCCATTTCAGAAGAAAAGATTATTTCAGTAATAGAAAGCAAGGGCTACAAAGCTTATGCCGCTAAAGATATTGATCCAAAAAAAGAAGCTCGAATGCGCAAGTTAGAAATCAAAGAGCTGAAGTATCGTTTTATTGTTAGTTCAATACTTTCGTTTCCGGCTTTAATTTTAGGTATGTTTTTTATGCCAGAAGAGATTTATTTACGTGATTTTATAATTTGGGGTTTAGCTACACCGGTTCAATTTTATATTGGCAGTTCATTCTACAAAGGTGCTTGGGCCGCTTTAAAGAATAAAAGCGCAAATATGGATACGCTTATTGCTCTAGGAACTAGCGCTGCGTATTTTTATTCTGCTATTGCTGTTTTATTTCTTCCAGAGGGAGAACAATATTTTGAAGCCGCAGCAGTTTTGATAACTTTAGTAGTACTTGGTAAGTATCTAGAAGCGGTAGCTAAAGGTAAAACCTCAGAAGCAATATCTAAACTGATGAAATTGGGTGCGAAAACAGCTCGAGTGATGCGAAATGGCAAAGAGGTAGAAATTAGTATTGATGAAGTTGTGGTCGGAGATCTAGTTTTAGTTCGACCAGGAGAGAAAGTTCCTGTTGATGGAGTTATAGTTGAAGGACACTCGGCTCTTGATGAAAGTCTTGTTACTGGAGAAAGTTTGCCTGTTGAGAAGCAGAAAGGAGATTCAGTTATTGGTTCTACTTTAAACAAGCATGGTAGTTTTACGTTTAGAACTACCAAAGTTGGAGCAGAAACTACATTGTCTCGCATCATCAAATTAATTGAAGAAGCACAAACCAAAAAAGCACCAATTCAAAGATTTGCAGATATGATCTCCGGTTATTTCGTACCCGTGGTAATATTGATATCTATTATGACTTTTGTTACCTGGTATGTGATAGCTGATTCTACTCTTAGTTTCGCTTTGATTACGGCGGTGGCTGTTTTAGTTATTGCCTGCCCCTGTGCGTTAGGTTTAGCTACACCAACAGCCATTATGGTCGGTACTGGTAATGGCGCTAAAAATGGCATTTTGATTAAAGGCGGAGAAGCTCTAGAAACAGCGCATAAGCTAAGAACCATAATATTTGACAAGACTGGAACAATCACTAAAGGGCATCCGGAAGTAACCGATATCATTGCTGAGAATATTAATGGAATGGACGAGAGAAAGTTTTTAGAAATTGCCGGCAGTATAGAGAAAAATTCCGAACATCCACTAGCTGAGGCTATTGTCAATAAAGCTAAAGCTGAAAAAATATCTTGGCAGAAAGTAAGCAACTTTAAAGCCATTCCTGGAAAAGGTGTTAAAGCTCGAGTTGGAGTTACTGATTATTATTTAGGAAATATCAAGTTAATGGAAATGATGGGAATAAATACCCCTAGAATTAAAAATGAAATGGCGGTTCTAGAAGAACAAGGTAAAACAGTTATGATTTTAGCTGACCAGAAAAAAGTTCTAGGTTTTATTGCTGTAGCTGATGAGATTAAAGAAGATTCACCAGAAGCAATCAAACGCCTTAAGAGACTTGGTTTGAGAGTGTATATGATTACTGGCGACAATCAAAGAACAGCTAAAGCTATTGCTAACAAAGTAGGCATCACTGATTTCTTTGCCGAAGTATTACCGGAGCAAAAGTCTGATTACGTTAAAAAATTGCAAAAGAAAGGTGAAGTAGCCATGGTAGGAGATGGCATTAACGATGCACCAGCTTTAGCACAGGCCGATATAGGTATCGCCATGGGTTCAGGAACAGATGTAGCTATGGAATCTGGCAGTATTGTTTTGATGAAAAATAGTTTGCTAGATATACCGCGGGCAATTAGATTAAGTAAAATGACTATGGGTAAAATAAAACAGAATATGTTTTGGGCTTTAGTCTATAATGTATTAGGTATTCCTGTTGCAGCTGGTGTACTATATCCATTTACTGGATGGTTACTAAGTCCCATGATAGCAGGTGGAGCTATGGCTTTAAGTTCAGTAAGTGTGGTCTTAAATTCTCTGCACCTGAAACAGAAGAAGTTGTAAGATGATAGATTTAATTATAGACTAAAAATGTTTCTCTTTTTTCTTGATTTTTTAAGTTTCATCTACTTCTTTTTGTTTTAATCAAATTTAAACCATATTCTTTAAGCATATTCGTCAATTTTCCATGATTATTTAAAATACCTACATCACATTTTTGGTCTAAGCATTCTAGGTCATAATGATATTGTATAAATGCACTGGTTCCAATAATAACTGCTCCTGGTTTTAGTTCTCTGATTTTTTCTACTATGGAATAATCCCTCTTGAGGTAATCATCTGAACCAATACCTAAATCGTAAAAAATAACATCATAACTGCCAGAGTTTAAAGCTTCAAACACGTCTTCATTAGAATATCCTACTCTAACTTGTAAATTGGAAAATCTTCTCTCTAAAATATCTTTATAAAGTCCTGTATACCTCTCATCATCAACTATTAGAAAACTAATATCTTTCTGTTGATGTTGAGCTCTTTTTTTCTTGGCCATTGATTTTAAAAAAATAGTGAATCTTATTTAATAATTTATCTACTTGAAAATGATTATTTAATCCAATAGTTATTTAAATAAAAAGAAAAAATAACAGTGTATGGTCTACCAAACAAGAACTTATGAATTAGAAAGCAAAGATGGTGAGTTAACTATATCTCTTACTAATGGAATGAATATTCAAATCCCATCCAATAGTAGAATTGCTGCTTATTATGCTATCAATCTTCGAGGAAGTAAAAGCTGCGTACTATGTTTTCAAAATCATAAAAATGCGTGAAACCGTCTCACCATGCTACTAAAACTATCAAATCCACGAAAAGAACATTTTCAACATTGGACAACAAGAGAAATACTTTTACAGTATTGTGATAAGAGTAGAATTACAATTAAAGATTTAGAAAATTTAGCTTCTGACGGCAAAGTTAAATTAGCCACACATGAACAGGAGTTAGAAGCAGTTCTTAGTCAAGATAAAAAAAAATATAATGTAGGTAATTTTGAGACAATAAACCGAATTAATGGTGCAAAATCAGAAGAGCTAGTTGTATTACCTTCAGAATATAGATTTACTGCGCAAGATAGTAGAAAAGCAATTGCCTACAAGTACAGTTCTTTATTACCATTAAATAAATTTATGGGGGAAAATAACCCTGCTAGCAAAGTTCTAGAAGCAGGAATCAGAAAGTTACATAGTGATAGAGATAATTATGTTAATAGAGATATCATCGGCTGGAGTTGGTTCGGCCAAGATAAATTGCTAAGAGTTGTTCCAATTATGAGTAGTTTAAAAGGACTAGAATTGCGGGCAGTACAAAATCTTGCTTGGTATAAACACGAATTTACTGAATTTGCAAAAGAAGGTAAAATGTTTCGTGATGATTTAACATTAAGTCTATCTTTAGAAGATGAACGTAAAATAAAACGTTGGGAACGCTATGTCAGACACCTAGAAAGCCCGCGAAGAGAAGGACATAATTTACAGTATTATGTTAATTTAATTGATTTAAATCATGGTGATATAATCCAACAAGAAACACCTTTTGAAAGAGAAAGAGTTATGAATTTTAGAACGCCTTCACGCAGCAATACTTTTGCTAAATATCATTTTAAGATGTGTAATATTCCCCTAGAATCTAATGTAGACAAAACTAACAATAGTAGCGTAGGTAAAATTACTGTATGGGATATGTACGGCAAATGTTATTGCTTAGATAAGAATTATCGCAGCGATAGACGTGGAAATGCTGAAGAATATTATTTCTGTCCGCATGAAGTGGCTTCATTAATGGGATTAAAAGCTAGATTAGAAGAACATGGTAAAGGACCGAGAGTTAATTCACTTCCGTTCTTGATACCTACAAAAAGTATGATTGATTTTGTTGACAAGCTGCGTTATCGGACAATAATGTTAGATGATGATACAGAAACTGGAAAGGTTAAAATGCGTGCTTTAAATGATACAGAAATTGGTATGTTAGCCATGAAGAAATTAATTGCTGAACCTTATGAAAAGAACGTAATAGCTGAGTTTGATACTTTTAGAAAAACTAAATATGATCCATTGCTAGATTTAGTGAAGTTTAGGTAGGTTATTTAGAATAAGTATATTTAATCTATAGTTTTTCCTAAAATTTTATTAGCAGCATACATCCCATAAATATATGAATCTTCAAGACCACAAATATTATTGTCTCCAATTAAGAATATATTTTTACCTTGATTAAAATTTAAAAGATTACTTCCGCCAATATTAAAAGCAGGACTCCAATATTTATGCTTAATTAGTTTACACTTAGAGAAATATTTGTTAAAATTAGGTTTTTTCTCAGTAGTATACAATAAATAAGAGTTATCTCTCTGCTTAGCAATTGCCAGCATTCTACTATGATTATTGAATAAATGGGTAGAATATTTATTCCAATTAGGTTTTAAACAACCAGACAGATGAAACATGTGCGCCTTAGCTGGCTCTCTGAGTTTTTCTTTAAGCATTAATAACCGTTTTGAAATGCTAGGTGGTGTAGCAATAACCAGTTTTTCACAAAAAAATATAGTTCCTTTCTTAGTTGAAAGTTTGTATCTTCCAGAATCTACTTTTATTGATATTACTTTATCTTTTATCCAATTGTCTTTAACCAGGTTAGTAGCCAGTTTCTTCTTAAATTTAAATTCGTGGGTAGGTAAAATTAAAGGAAGAGAAAAATGTAAAAATTCAAATGCATTTAACATTTTAATAGGTAAGAATGCTGTGCCATGCAATACTTCAGCCAGGTAATTATAGGTTATTTTTTCAATTTTTTGC
>JACPCC010000006.1 GCA_016179995.1 Candidatus Woesearchaeota archaeon
GGTTAAACGACCTTCCATATTGGCAAGTATCTTGACTCGTCCGGTTTGGATCCCCCCCTGGACGCGACCACGCAGGCCCAATTCATCTACCAAAACCATGGTGGAGGCAACCAGATAGGCCCTGCCGGCAGCCGATTGCGACAAGAGATAACGTCCTTCCGCAGTTAAAAAGAAATGGTTGATGACTGGCACAGGGGCCTGGATGGCGTAATTATCGCGAACATCTCTGATACCCGGAGACAGTTGCACTCCTGCACGATAAATGACGTCATACTTTCCAGAAGCTGATGATTGGTCCACGCGAATTCCAAATTGGGCATAAAGATCGGCCTGAAAGGAAAGTTTGCCTTCATAATATCCATTTCGCGCCCGTGAACCCATAAATATAATTCCCGCCATGGATTCAATTTTAGCGCGAACATGTTCGCTGACTCTGAGAGATTTAGAATCAAAGTGTTGCTCGATTTGAGCATAGATCATATCCAGATTTTTAGTGGAATCCTCATTCATCTGAAAAGTATTTTGATTATTGTCTTCATCGTCTAAAAACTCTACTTTACTGCCATCACTTACTAACCATTTGCCCCTATCATATGAATCTAATGTGCTCGCTGGTGGTTCTGGAATTTTATCCACAAGTCCAGCTTTATTAATTAAACTGAAATAGCCAACTTGACCAACATTTAAAACAGAAGGTCCTTTAAGATAACTGCCATCTTCGCTTGTTTCAGAATTATAATTGTCATCATTCTTCTTATCGTCATTATTATAATTTTTATTGTCGGTATTCTCTTCCTGTCGAACTACTTCTTCAGGACTTATTATATTTTTATATTTTACAGGCATTTCATAACTAATTACTGGTTGTTTAGGTCTTGTCGTCATAGTTGGAACATTTACGTCCCTATCACAAGCCCCTAAAGAGAGCAAAGCTGCAGTTACTAAAGTGGTTAATAATTTCATGGTAGTTTCTATTTCTATCTTTTTGATTTCTTAACTGGGTTCATACCCCATAGCTTGCTATGATATTAAATTACCCAGTTAAGATTAAAAAACCCCAACTAATTAAATACCCCGCAGCTCTGCTGCGATTGGGATTTTTTATTTTTAAATTATTCTTTTTTCTTCTTATTTATCATTCAAAAGGCTCTTTATTTATAAATTTTGACTGTTAATTACCAATTAATAGTAACATTACTAGGCTCATTTTAATTCCATCGCAACAAACTTTATAAAACCCAATAAAAAGCCACTAACTATGAACTACATTTACATTCAAGAAGCCATGAAAATAGGCTCTGGTAAGGTCTCGGTTAGAGGTTGGGTTCATCGAGAAAGAGGCAGCAACAAATTAAAATTTGTCACTTTAAGAGATTCTAGTAATGTTATCCAATGTGTCTTTGAACAGAAAGACTTTGAAAAACGTTGGGATGAAATAGATCATTTGCAAATAGAAGCTTCTTTAGAAATAACTGGAACGATTAAAGAAGATAAACGAGCGCCTACTGGCTATGAAATTCATGTTGAGGATTATACTTTAGTTGGAAGCAGTGATAAATTTCCTATCTCTAAGGATCAATCTGTAGAATTTCTAGCTGATAATAGACACTTATGGTTAAGAAGCCGCAGGATGATTGCTATCATGAAGATACGCAGTACTGTTTTTGGAGCAATAGATGAATACTTCAAAAGTAGTGGTTTTTACGAATACCATTCGCCTGTATTTCAAGCTGTGCAGTGTGAAGGGGGCTCAACTTTATTTTCCGTTGATTACTTTGGCAAGAAAGATGTTTTTCTGGCTCAAACTTGGCAGTTATACGCAGAACCTGCAATTTTTGCTTTGGAAAAGATTTATACTATCTCTCCCAGTTTTCGTGCTGAAAAATCAAAAACTAGCCGTCATTTGACCGAATACTGGCATGCTGAAATGGAAATGGCTTGGTCTACATTTAAAGACATCCAAGACCATGGTGAGAAGTTAATCAAGCATGTTTTCAAGAAAGTGTTGGAAAACAACAAAGAAGAACTCAAAATCTTAGAACGAGATATTTCTAAATTAGAACCAATCATCAATAAGCCATTTATCCGCATGACTTATACTGAAGCCTTGAAAGTGCTGAAAGAGAAACACCAGATGGATGTAGAGTGGGGCAAGGACTTAAGAACTATCGAGGAAGAGAAGTTAACTTCACTTTATGATGTACCAGTTATTTGCACGCATTATCCTAAAATTGTCAAAGCTTTCTATATGATGGAAGATCCTAAGAATTCAGAAGTAGTGGAAGGTTGTGATTTTCTAGCGTCGGAAGCGCATGGAGAAATCATTGGCGGTTCGCAGCGAGAGCACGATTTAGAAAAAGTCAAACAAAGACTGATTGCTCAAGGTGAAGACCCTGCTAACTATGAATTTTATCTTGATACTCGACGTTATGGTTCAGTTCCGCACGGCGGCTTTGGTTTAGGTGTAGAGCGTTTGATCAAATGGGTTTGCGGGTTAGAAAATATCAAAGATGCAATAGCTTTTCCGAGAACGATGGAAAGGTATAAACCGTAAATAGTTTTAAAATATGATTTTTCCATCAGTGTATTTCACTGGTGGCTTAGCTTATAGTCAACTATCAGTTGGAAAAATCATGGTCAGAAAACAGACCGGAGCTTTAGGCGAGCATGCCACCGGTCTATTGACCGGTGGTGGTCGGTTTTCTTTGACATATTTACTTATCTTTAAATCTAAAAAATGAATGCACTTCTAATTAAGGACTTGTACAAAGTTTATGCTAATGTAAATTCTTCAAAATCTAATCAAACTTTAGAAGCACTTAAAAAAATATCTTTAGAAGTTAAACAAGGTGATTTTTTTGCTTTATTAGGGCCTAATGGGGCAGGAAAATCTACTACTATCGGAATAATTACTGGACTTATCAATAAAACTTCCGGCATGGTAAAAGTATTTGATAATGATATAGATCTAGAATGGGAAGAAGCACGTAAGTTAATAGGAGTTGTGCCACAAGAGTTTAATTTTAGTATTTTTGAGACCGTTTATAATATTGTTTTAGATCAGGCAGGTTATTATGGTGTTTCTCGTAAAATAGCTAAAGAAAGAGCTGAAAAATACTTAAAATTATTAGGATTGTGGGAGAAGAAAGATAGTGTTTCTAGAACTTTGTCAGGGGGGATGAAACGACGTTTAATGATTGCTCGTGCTTTGCTTCACGAACCACCACTGCTTATTCTGGATGAGCCTACGGCGGGGGTAGATGTAGAATTGCGTCGCGGAATGTGGGATTTTTTAATTGATCTAAATAAAAATGGTACTACTATTATCTTAACCACTCACTATTTAGATGAAGCTGAATTGCTGTGCCGTAATATTGCCATTATCAATAAAGGTTTGATTATAGAGCATAGTGCTACCAAAAATCTATTAGATAAAATGGAGCGTCACTCTTATATCTTTGATTTGCAAAAAAATATGACTCATTTACAGTTGAACCATAAAACTAAATTAAATTCTAAAACTAACTTTATAATAAAGAAAATAGATCCTAGAACAATTGAAGTTGACCTTCTTCAGAATCAAAATCTTAATGACTTGTTTACTTTTTTTAAGAAAGAAGATTTAGAAATTAGAAGTATGAGAAATAAATCCAATCGTTTAGAGGAATTATTCTTACGTTTGGTAGAGGAAAAAAGTAGCGTCAAAAGTTAAGAAAAATATAGGATTATTAATGGATGGAATTATCAGTTAAAAGATCATAAACTCTCAATTCACTAATAATAACTATTAATAATTACGGATAAACAATAATTAACAGGAATACGCCGGAAAATACAGAAAATGACTAACTTTATATCATTACAAACAATAGTACGTAAAGAAACAACTCGTTTTTTTAGAATTTGGACTCAGACTTTGCTTCCTAGTGTAGTAACTATGGCTCTTTATTTTGTTATCTTTGGACATTTTATCGGTTCTCGTATAGAAAAAATAAATGGTTTTAGTTACATTGAATTTATTGTTCCAGGACTTATTATGATGGCTGTTATTACTAACTCTTATTCAAATGTAGTCTCTTCTTTCTTTGGAGCTAAGTTTCAGCGTAGTATTGAAGAAATTTTAGTTTCTCCAACTCCTGCTTGGATAATTATATTTGGCTATTGCTTAGGTGGTATATCTAGAGGTTTAGTGGTTGGTATTCTAGTAACAATTGTGGCTTTGTTTTTTACAAAAATAGCAGTGCATAGTTTTCTTATAATCATTATTTTCTTATTATTAACTACGGTAGTGTTTTCTCTCATGGGTTTGTTAAATGGAATATTTGCTAAAAAATTTGATGATGTTGCTATTGTTCCAACTTTTGTTTTAACGCCTCTCACTTATTTAGGCGGTGTTTTCTATTCCGTTTTTTTGCTTCCTGATATTTGGAAAACTATCTCTCTCTTCAATCCTATATTTTATATGGTCAATGGCTTTCGTTATGGCTTTTTAGGATATTCCGACACTCCAGTTTATCTTGGTTTTTTTATTTTATTGATCTTGATGTTTGTTCTATTTTTAGTAAACTTAATTTTAATTAAAAAAGGAGTTGGATTGAGGCATTAAGCTGGGCCTTAGTAATTATATTTAAATATCAACCGTTAATCCAGAAAATTATATTCTAAGGAGGAATAAAAAATGTTAAAAATATATGGAAATAGACAATCGGGAAATTGTAACAAAGTGGAATACACTGCTATCTTAGTTGGTGTTTCTTATGACTATCAGGTCTTAGATTTTCAAAAAGACTTGAAAACGCAGTGGTATCTTAATATAAATCCTGTTGGAAAAATGCCGGCCATTGATGATGATGGTTTTATTTTATTTGAAAGCGGAGCTATCTGTAAATACATCTGTGATAAAAAAAGTTCTTCTTTATATCCTAAAGAATTGAAGCAAAGAGCTCTGGTTGATCAATGGATTGATTTCTCAATAAATCATGTTGGCGTATCTATCTCTAAAGTGGCTTTTAACCGTATTTTTGCTCCAATGTTTGGCATGCCTGTTGATGAGAATTCATTAAAAGAAGGCTTACAATGGCTGGAACGCTATCTACCAATTGTTGATACTCAACTAGGAAAGAGTATCTTTTTAGCTGGTAATGAATTGAGTTTAGCAGACATCACTCTCTTATCAGTACTAGAATACTCGGATAAAGCTAAAGTAGAGTTAAGCTCTTATAAATCATTAACTGCTTGGCGTAATAAATTACTTTTGATGGATTTTTATAAGAAAGTTCATTCTGCTTAAGTGTTTAGGTTAAATTATTATTTTTTTTATATTTTTATTCTATTTTTATCTATTTTGCTTTATTTGTAGAATATCAATCGTGACTGATATTATCATTTAATTGAAAACTGATTATTTTGTAAATTATATAAAATAATCGGTCTAATTACAAAAGGAAAGATTTAAGTTTAAATAATGATTAATAATTACTTAAAGTGATCAAACAAGAAGATAAATTTAACTTAAATAATATTGGCCTAAATACGCTTAGTTTAAATACTATGATCAAAAGTAAAATTAGTTTAAATAATAAAGATAATTATTTGAGTGATTGGATTAATCAGAAGTATCTCTCATTAAATTCTATTAAAAAATTACAACTTAAATTTAAATTAGCACAACCTTATAGTTTCTTAGAACTGCGTAATTTTTTTAATAAAGATAAAATTAAATTTATTGAACAAGCAATATTAACCATAAATTTTGAAAAAAAAGAAACTGATCTGTTTTCATTTTACCAAACCATCGATTTAGTTTCAGTTAATGACAAAGTATTAAGAGAATTTCATCAATTTCTATCCTCTAATGAATTTTTAAACTATCTTCATGCCCTCTCTGGTCTTAAATTAAAACCAAATACTATAGCTATGTCTGGCACAAGATATTTAGCTAAAAATTACCTTTTACCTCACGATGACCAATTAGAAGGAAGGGCTTTAGCTTATTTTTTATACCTCTCTTATTTAAATAATAAAGATGGTGGGAAATTAGAACTGTATGGGAAAAATAAAGATAGAAAAATGGCAGTAATCAATTCCATTATTCCTAGAAAAAACACCTTTGCTTTTTTTCAGGTGTCTAATCGTTCTTTTCATCAAGTTGAAGAAGTAGTTAGTAATAAAGAAAGACTAGCAATCAGCGGATGGTTTCATCATGCTTGAACACAATTTTCTTGACAACTCTGATATCAACAAATATTATTTCAATAGGTCTTATCTCAATAAATCTTATCTCAATAAAGATAATCTATTGAAAATTAGGTATCAATTAAAAATTAACAAAAGTATTATTCTTTTTTCTATATTAGATGATCATTTCTTAAAACTATTTCAAAGGGAAATAGATCAATTAGAATATAATCCTGATTTTAAATTAAGCTTTTATTCTTGTAAAAAAGCAAGACCTAATCAATTAATAACGACTACCTGTAAATCAATCTTAAAGAATTATTTTAAAAAAGAGATTAAAACTATTAATCTCTATAGATTTGGTTGGAAAGATTACACCATTCTTAATGATAAACTAAAGTCTCCTAAATGTTTAGAAGCCATCTTTATATTTTCTAAAGAAAAATGGAATGAAGATGATGGGGGTAATATTGTCTATGTTGATGCAAAAGGAAGGGAGACCGTTGTACCAATAACTAACAATTCTCTAATTATCAAACAGAAAGAAAATGGAGAAAAAAGATATTTAAAATACATCAACAGTGGAGCCAAGCATAAAACCATATTCTTAATTGAATGTCTTTAAATCTCTTCTCATCTTTCAAATGTTTTCTCTTCTCCAGTAAAACCACTAATCTCATTAGCTGTTTTTCCTGGGAAAATTTCTACTTTAATTAGTCTATCTTCGACCATTTGTACTAAAATAACCCCTTTACTTTCTTGGCCTTCTATACCTTTGATATTTCTAGCAAAAGTATTTCTGTTCCAAGGCTGTCCATCAACTACATATTCATAATTGATTAATTCATACTTTATTAATCCACTGCTCACATCAATTTTAGCTGGGTCTGGAGTATTGCTTTTTACTGCAAATTGCTCGGCTTTATTCTCTTCAAAAGTGCCGATAGAAACAATGATCATATTTTGGTCGTAAGGGTCATAAGCAAAACTTAAATGTCCGGCCCAATAACGTTCTTGTTTTAATCCGGCAAATTTATTAGTATTAATCTCAAACCAATTACCTACTAATTTTCCATCAATATCATAATCTATTTTTCCGCCTAACGGTTCAACTGAGCGCAGAGATTTAGAGCGCATCTTCTCTCTGATCTCTGGTTTAAAATAATCAAAAGGGTCTTGTACTTTTAAATAATTACTGCTCTCATAACTTTTCGGTATGATGAAATTAACTTTAGCTTCCGTATCAAAAACATTATAATCCATGGCACCAAAATATGTTCCTATCAATTGCCCTGCTTTTACTGGAAAATTAATTTGTGTATAAGCTTGAGTTCCTACTTTTTCAATAATTTCTTTTATTGGCCTATCAAGATGAATAAAAGCGCTTTGTATAGTGCAAGTGTGTTCAATTAAAACATAATAATCATCAACTGCATTTTCAAATCTTTTCGAACTAGGATCAGTTACTGGGCTAGTAAAATGCTGAACAAATGTGACTGAACCATCTGTTGGTGCATAAACTTCTACCTCTGTTTTATCCCAATCTGGTGCATAATAATATTGGTGATCTATGGGTGTTACATGTTCAGCAATCATGGCTCCTAAAGGTACAATGTACTCAATCTTATCTAAATTTACTGGAGGATATTGAAAAGTAATTTTTCCTCCTGAACAGGGCTGTAAGTGGTCATTGCCTAATGCTTTACTCTCTTTATTTTCTGTTTGGTCCCCTAGCCTATCTTCTTTTTCATCTTCTCTATTTGGTTCTTCTGAATAACTCTGGGATTTTGCTTTTTCTATTTGCTGATTATCTAACGATTTATCTTCTAATGTTTTATCATCTAAAAAAACTCTTTCTTTTCCACTTTTACATCCTATACTCATCAAAGAAAAAAAGAGGATTAGAACTACTCCTAGACCAATTAATAATCTGTTATTCTTCATTTTGATAAGTTGAGATAATCGAATAGTTGTATTTGTTTATCAGGACACGGCAAATAAACCGCCGAAATATCACCAGTTTTATAGTAAGAGCAGTAAATATTCGAACAAAAATAGCTCTTACTATATATAAAAGCAATAACTATTTTATTCAATTATTTATTGCCTTTAGTATATTCCTATAGATTTATGGCTTTATCACAATATTTCGGCTTTGTTCCAGCATGGAGCAACGCAAAAATCATCAATTGACCATGACGACAACATTACCTCATTTTAGCTGAAGTGTTACACAAATACAAATAGTTTAATCATTAAATTTTTATAGTATATAAACATATCTTGTTGATGGTCCTTAATTTTCAAAATAATTTAAATCTCTCATTACAAAGAATAAATTGTCATCAACATTTTGAATATCCTCTTCATATAGAAGAAATAGAACGAACTTATCAAACTTCTGATGATTTATTGGAAACTTATACTGATGTAAAATGGAAAATAGTTAATACTCTTAATGAAATATATTCTTCACAGTTATTAGTTCCGGTAGTTCTAGAAAATTGGTTCAATAATGTCAATAAAGAAGATGAAGTCTCTTATTTTCTCAACGAAGTAGGTTCTAACATCTTAAGTTATTCCCAGTTTAAAGTACCAAGTAAATTTCATCTTTGGTTGGGTCGTAAAGGCTTTATTATCGGAATTGAACAAAAAGGTGCTAGTTTTGATGCTGAAAAGATAAACTCACATAAACTTAAAAATAATGAGGGAGCTGCTTTTGAATTCTTCAGAAAATGTAACAGCACAATATTTTTTGATCATCCTAAAGAAGCGAGAATAGTGATGATGGAAGTTTTGTTTGTTCACTCTAGAGGATCTTAGATAAATTTATATTATTCTTTTCTTTAGTAGTACTTATGTCTAATAAAACTTATAAAACTATTATTATTGGTGCAGGAATTTCAGGTTTAGGATGCGCTCATAAATTCATGGAAAATAATTATACTGGGTTTAAAATAATTAGCCCTGATATAGGGGGGAGAATTTTTGAATCAAAAAACATTAAGAGATGATCAAGACCGAGAGTTTACGCAAGTTAAGGCGTATAACGGGATTGATCACAACAGCCC
>JACPCC010000007.1 GCA_016179995.1 Candidatus Woesearchaeota archaeon
CCAAAAACTTCCAATGAAGTTTTTATGTATACACCACGAAATTTTTTGCATAATAAAAATGATTAGAAGAAAAATCAAACAAACAAGTTATCTAAAACTTTGTTTAATCTTCTCCATAAAATCCTTCATCTCTTCTTGACTAAAGTTTTTAATATTATAAGGATTAACTAAGCTGCCATGACCATCATCTAAATAACGCGGTATTAAATGTAGATGTGCATGATGTACTTCCTCACCAACAACCAAAGCTTGCACATAATCAGTTTCAAAGGCCAATTTTATAGCAGAAGCAATTTTATTAGCTAGCTTGGAATAATCATCTTTAACATCCCATAACCAACGGTAATGAGATTTAGGAATTAACAGAGTATGCCCCTTGTTCAAAGGACGAATGTCCAAGAACGCAAAGAAATTATCATCTTCATAAACCTTCAAAGCAGGAATATCTCCCTGCACAATCTTACAAAAGATACAGTTAGAGTTATTCATGGATTACCACCAAATTCAACATAAAAGCAAAAAGATTTATATAATTATCTTCATTAAACAGGAACTATAGTAATTCAGAGGTTAAAACTAAATGCTCGTCGTACGTACACAATTGAAAGAAATTATGAAAGCCAGTGGTTTAGGCATAGATAACATTTCAGGAGATTTTCAAGAAAAATTAGATGAAAAAGTAAAAGAATTAATTCTTGCATCCATAAAACGTGCTAAAGACAACGGAAGAAGAACAGTTATGGGCAAGGATGTTTGAAGAGATTAACATTTTTAAAGAAAGATAAATTGTTTTTCAATTAAATATCAACTAAAATATTCCACATCATCTGTAGTAATAGTAGTTTCTTTTCTCCGATTAGAAGAATTTTCAATTTTAGTTGGTTCTTTAATAGAACTATTGCTTGTAGAATTATTAGAATTAGAATAATTAGAATTAGAAGAAGTAGAAGAAACTGGAGAAGTAGAAGAAGAAGCAAAACTAGTACCGATTACCGAGGTTGTAGAAGTCACTTCAGAAACAGGCTGCAGCTTTCTCATCTCCAGGCCTTTCTTGTAATTTACTATCCCGCATTTGATACAATTAAAATAAGGTCCATATTTTCCAGATCTTTGTTCCAGCCAAGAACCGCATAAGCATTTGAATTCATCCAACTTGCCTTTTAAATGCAAACGACATACCGGAAGTTGATTTTCAGTGTATTGCGTGGCCATCTTTTCACAGAAAGTACAATGCACTTCTTTATATTGGCCGTAGGACTTTTTAGCAAAATAATAACTAGAATAGAAAATAACACTAAACACAACACACCAACCTTCTATCATAGCCTGCCTCTTTTTCTAACAATTCCTCTTAGATTTAACAATCTCGCCAAGTTGAGAATATTTATTTATATTATCAGCTTTACTTCTTATATTTTTTAACAATACTATTTAAATCAATATTCTTTAAATTAATACTATTCAAATTTATTTTTGGCTTCCACTCGCTTAGTTTATTCCAATCAATTTTTTTCTTCCACTCATCATATTTTTGCACTGACTTTGTTTTATAAGTTTCTTTTATTCTAGACGCCATTTCCCAAGCTTGTTCTGCCAAACTTTTTAAGTTTATCTTTCTACCTTTCCATTCCATTTTATTTCCTAGAACTACATACAGAGAATTTATGCTAACATAAAAAGTAAAAAAGTAATGCACCGGCAATAAAAGTAGGTTAAAAAGAATATTTTGTCCAGAGATAAGGGAAGTTAATATTCTCTGCAACAATAGAGGAATTAATAGTAGCAGATAATAGGGATGAATAAAAAATAAGACAAAAGGCAGGACAAATAAGGCTAACAGCCCTACTAAAGAAATAATGTAAGAAGCAGGTTTCATCTTTGAACCCAAGAAAACAAAGCGAGCTAAACCTTTTTTTGCATCATTAAAATTTGTATACATCCGACAATGCACTAATCCTGTACTTCTAGCTACTAGGATTCTTTCACCTTGAAATTTAAGACGACATGACATCTCCACATCTTCCGTAACTGCAATTCTTAAAGCTTCATGCCCTCCCATTTTCAAATAAGCTTCTCGAGAAATTAGAATAAATTGACCAATGGCTACAGAAAATCTAGTGCTTTTAGTACGATAGACCAAATCTAATATCACAAACGACAATAATAACCAATCTACAAGTGGAACGAGCATCCATTCCCCCCAACTTTTTATAATTTGCTGTGGAAAACAGCTGAGCATACTAACTTTCTTTCTCTCTTTTAAAGCAACAGCTGAAGCTAAAGCCTCTGGCTCTAAAGTAACATCCGCATCTAAAAGCAAAAACAGTTCTCCTTTGGCTTTTTGGGTTAACTGCTGGCAAGCCCAATTCTTACCAGTCCAACCTTCAGGCAAAGGCTTGCCAGAAATTAGTTGTATATTTTTATGGTAAGATTGAAAAGATTCGATAATTTCGCTAGTTTTATCAGTAGACTGGTCATCACAAACTATAACTTCAAAATTAGGATAATTCTGTTTAAAGACTGAATCTAAACAAACAGCAATATTCAGCTCTTCATTTCTAGCTGGAATCAAAATAGAAACAAAAGGTTGTTCTCTTGGCACGGCTTTCTTTAAACGTGTGGCCGTAAAGAAATTATAAATACCAATAGAACTAACTAAAGTAATGACAATAGTTAATATTTCCCAGATCATAAAGCTAGAAATACAGGTTTATTTAAATAGGTTTATTTAGTTTAAGTTAATGATCAAGAGCAATAGATATTGAAGAAACGCCGGCTTTATCAACTTTTTGACGCAAATATAAAGCCTCTACTTCTAAATCACTAAACTTTCTTCCATATTCTAATACTTCTCTTTCCAAACCACGTGGAACTTGAAGAGTATTACGCATATAATAAGTTAGGTTTAATTCTAAACCAATTAATTTAGTTTCTGCTTCTAAACTTTCAGCTTTTGATAATAACTCAACCCTAGTCCCACCACCATATATCTGGGCGATAATAACATAGTCATCAATAGTTAAATTTTTCAATGCAGTATGCTTATCGCAGGTCATTTTTACTTTGAAATATTTGAAGTTTAAAAATATTTGTGTAATAGACTTAGTTAGAATAAAACGCCCTCGCGGAGATTTGAACTCCGGTTCCAAGCTCTCTGCATTACGCATAAATTAATATTTACGAATAATACCGCAAGCTCGTGTCCTATTTGCCCAGACTTTGTTAAACAAAAGGCTGCCAGGCTAGACTACGAGGGCTTAAGAGTAAAAAAATACCCATTCTTTAAAAATATATACCTCAGTAATTGCTTCAAAAAATATTAAGATGATTAAAATTTAGTTTATACATTGATAACCACCACTAGTTATACTATGTAAATTAAAAACTGGATAGCACAACTGATTAAAATTTACAAAAGATTTAAATACTATAGCCAACTATAGTTTACTATGGCAACTACAACTATCCAAGTCACAGAAGAATTAGTTCAAGTTTTAAAAGAAAGAAAAATGTTTGAAAAAGAAAGTTACGAAGAAGTAATATTAGATCTATTAGAGGATACAGCTGAACTTAGCGCAGAAACAATTAGAGATATTGAAAAAGCTCGTGCAGAAATTAAAGCTGGAAAATTTAAAACATTAGCACAAGTAAAAAAAGAGTTGGGGATATAGATGTTGTATGAGATTATTTTTTCTGACGAGGCCACTAGACAACTGCAAAAACTAGAAAAAGAAGTTCAAAAAAGAATTGTAGTTACATTAGAACGGATTAGGATACGTCCCGAGGCCTATCTAAAAAGATTGGTTGGTTATCCAGTATATAGATTAAGAGTTGGGGATTATCGCGTTATCGTTGACTTAGACCAAGATAAACTTATAATTCTAGTCATAAAAATATGGTATAGAAAGAATATTTATGAGTAAAAATCTTGAAGGCAAATTGAACCATCTTAAGCTTGGACAGCATTTAAGATTATATTCTCAAGATTATACTACTGATGGTTATATTGTCGACCTACATGATTTAGGAATAGAGCTAACCACTCAACCTATACCTGAAACTGATAACCCATTAGAAGAGCTAATTTATGAACTGAAAGTCCTATATTATGGAAAATGGTACCAGTTAAGCTAATTTGAGGAGTATGAAGTTTTGGGTTAGTCCAATAGTAATTCTTCTTCAAAGTTATTAATAGAATAGAATTTATATAAAACTCACAATTTCCCAACAAACCATGTTACATTTAATCCATTCTAACCCGTACGTACTTGTAATAGGTGACAATACTCGCCATAATTATTATTCCAATATTCACCACGATGAACCTACAGCTTTAACCAGATTTTTAACTTACTCCTCTGCAAAACAGCATGTAGATTTAGTTTGTAAAACACAGAGAATGATGGATTATTTAAAAAGTCAGCCAGATGACCTCAAAAGCTATGAAGAAATAGGTGATGAAGCAATAAAAGCCATTAGAATTAATCACGAAATACTTAGTTTAATCAATAAATACAAATCTCAATCTCTTTCAAACGGATTAACTGCAGCGATTGTACAGCATAGCGTAGTTCCTTTATTTTATGAAGCCCATTTTACGATCAATGATTTAACGCAGTTAAGAAGATCTGCTTTAAGAACTGATGATCCAGAAAGATTAGAATTCTTAAACAAATGTGGAATAGAATCTTTAATTAAAGATGCAGTAAGAAGAATGAGTTTTAATTAGTGATAGAATAGTTATTAGAATTTTTTAGAATAGAGTTAATAATAAAATAATATTAGTGAGCGACAAAAGTTAATAAGCAATAGTGTCGCTCATTATATAGTAAACGACAGGTTACTTTGATTCATCATTTTTGTCGTTGATTATATTAACAATTAGTTTAGTAAATATTATCATGATGATCAAAATCAATAAATAAAATAAAGTTTTTCTCTTTATCAACTTGAAAAGTTAGAACAAAATGTTGGTCGATATGAACTCTTTTTAGATGATGTAAAGGCGAGCGTAAGTTTTTGTATCTATCAATAGATTTTAAATCATTATTTATTATCTCTTCTACTTTTTTAGCGATGATAAGAGACTTTTTTCTATCTTTTTGATTTAATTTTTTAATTATCGCTACCAGTTCATCCGTAAATTTGTAGTCAAACATCTAATTCAGCTCAAATAGTTCATTAAATTCTTTTTTGTTCATTTTTTGATATCCATATTTATCAAAATGTCTTTTACTCATAGCTACAATTTTTTTAATATATTCATCATTGGCGTCTTTCTCGACAACCTCATCGCCGAATAGATCAATAAATTTATTGATGGCTTCGGACTTATCACGCAAGTCAAATTTAGCTTTGATTACATTAAGAACTTTGTTAGCATATTCATTTAGAGTAATTCGAGCATATACCATATTAAACCTCCCAGTGCATCTAATATGCACACCAGATACATCTAATATGCACATTTAATTATAAATCTTTCGCTGAAAAAATATATGCCTAAATAGATACAGAAACACTCCATCATATAAATTCATTAAACCTAAAAGAAACTGAGAACAAATCTATTTCTTAATCTCTCCGCCCCCTGCCGGCAATAAGACGTTAATCTCATCTAAATTCCCGCATTTGAGCTTAGCTTTAATTGTCCGAGCTAAATCGCTCTTCTTCTCACGACCTGGATGTATGACCACATAATTTTGAGTTTTAGATTTGACGGCTTCTTCAGGACCGGCAATAATTTGTCCAGTAGCGTGCTCGCCACCTTCTCCTTCTCCTTTTATCAGACCAAGAGCATACTCCAAAACCGGATAATAGAAAACTTTCTGACCATAAATCATAAAACTGCCCTTACTAATAAATTCTCCGGACTTAGGCGTTTTGCTTAATTGTTCAGGTTTAACATAAAATACTTCGGCTGAAGTGTGATCTAATTTCCAAGCTCGGGAATGAACTCCTGTAGCCTGAGCTGCTTCTTTCCAAGACTGCTCTGTAGCTTTTTGCCCATCTTTTAGCACGAAAAATGGTGAGCCGCTCATCTCTGTATGAAATACAAGATCATTTGCATCAGTATGCTTCTTAATCACTAATTCATTTGAAGTTGCATCTTTTCCCCCAATACTCAAAAAACCTTCTGAAGTAATAAACCAATGGAATTTTTCATACCACTCTTTTTTTCTTTCTGGCCCTTTCTTCTTTTTCAGCTCCTCTTTCTCCCAGAACTGCGATTCCGATTGTTTTAATTCGTTTAATTTAATCTTACTATGTTGGAGTGCTTTCTCACCCCCTACAATTTTCCTGCGCGCTTTCTTAGCCTGCTCAAAGTAGAATGTAGCATTCTCGTCCACCGTTTTTGTTAAGTCTAGTTCAATTTCCAAATAAGTTCACCAGAATGATTAAATAATTAAAAGCTTATAAAAATCTATCTCTAAAACGAACTATAAATAACAATAAACTAACAATAAACATCTAAAATCAAACTAATTAAACAATATCTACTTCTTCAACAACTCTTGCTTCATCTCTTCAATCTCATCCTGCGTAACTGCACAGCCGCCATACTTTGCCGCCCAGAATAGAGAATCTAAAAGGATAGACTGACCATCTTTTCCTTCAGGAATATAACCATTCAACAAACCCAAACGATAGCCGACAGCAATCAGTTCAATCGAACGAATAATAGACACATCATGCAAGAGTTTGCTGAAAGCTTTAGCTTTTTCAATATCACATTCCACATTCTTTTGAAAGCGCTTTTCCAGAAGGCTTTTCATCTCTGTAGGGTTCTCTATCAAAAGACGTAGAGTTCTTTCATCCATAACAATGGACGATTCTTCCTGCAAAGCAGAAACAATAGACTCCATTTCTCCCGACTGCAAAATATCTAAAGATTTGCCATTGATGAAGAAAGAATGATTGGCTAAATTAATTAATTCATTAACTTTTCCTGGAGGGACTAATTCGTATACTTTCAATACCCCTTCGCGAATCAACTTCTCCACTTCCAAAGCTTCCAGACTAAAACGCTTGATACTCAAAGGCCGTTCAACTAACTCCAAATGAACAGCAGGAGTGATGTAAAAATCACCGTTAAACTGCTTTTTCAATGCCGGCAAGAGATTAATCTGCCTCGACATAATTAAAGTGATTAACGGTCCAGCATCAAAAAATATTTTTTTAGTCATTTTATGAGTTAAGGTCTATCATTATTGAAATTAAATTATAAGATTCCATGAATTATTGGTCTTTGCATTGAGAGATCATAATAGTAAGGAAGTAAAAAAGCTGCAACCAAAATTAAAGCTAGCCAAAAAGCAATAGCCAGAGACTTTCTTGTTTTAAAAAATTTAAGTGGTATTAATGCTTCCAAAATAATTACGATGATTTCAAGTATAAAAATATATTTTTCAAAATTATTCGCAGACAGTATAAAAATAATGGGCATTGATAAATAAACTAATACCACATTCAAAAAAATACATCCAAAAAAGCCACAAATAATGTCCAAAATTTTCTTTCTTTTAGAATTATGATAAAAATCGACGTCTTTCTTAGGAGTCTTATTCTTCTGATTCTTCTGATTCTTCTTGCTCTTATTTTCTTTTTCTTTTAGAATAGTCTTCGTCTTTTTCTCATTACTTTTCCCAAATAAATATTTTTTTATTTTTGCCATTTTTTAGAAAAAACCAATATTTCTACAGAACCCCATAACCTCAAGTTTACAAGCTAAAATCAATAAACCAAAAAATACTAAAAACAAAATGATTGATGACCAAATACCAATGGCTAAATATTTTCTCTTGTTAAATAATCTAAACAGAATGAATGTTTCCAAAGCAAAAATTAATACCATTAATAGGCCGATAAACAAAGGAGTATCAAATTTAGCTGGAAGTGACATTAAAAAGAGAGGTATTGGATATGAAAAGAGAAGAATGTTTACAAAAATACCACTAACAAAACCAAAAACAAAATTTAAAGGTTTTAGCTGTTCATCTATCAGTTTAGGTTTATTTTTCAATGAAAGTGTTTTTACTCTTTTAGTGTTATCACTTTTTGAGATTAATTTTTTTCTTGTTTTTTTTGCCATCTTAAATATCAAACCCCAAATATCTTAAAAGCTAAAGCCATTCTTTTTTTTGCAGGAAATATCTCACGATGAAAGCCAATAGCAGTTGTTCGTCCAGCATAAGACTGCAAATCCCAATTGGTTAAACCCATCAAACCAGCAGCTTGACCGATAGAAAGACCCTTTTCCAACAATAACGCGCCTTTTTTAATTCTCGCTGCCTGCATCACATCTTCTAAATAATGTTTTACTTTGGCATTGCAGTTGCGTATCTGCTCATAGCACTTTTTAATATAATAATTATACTTTCCAAGGTCATTAGCTTTCAAAGAATCCCTGGCACTTTCCAAATTGTTTAAGATAGATTCATAATCAGAATTACTTAACCCTTGAATAACTTTAAAGAGAGAGTAAAGAAGTACAGTAACAGTTACCAGGTCTAAATCTTTGTGAGCTGCAACATCTTCAATAGCATGGTTGCTTAATTCTTCTAATTGCTGATAATCCTGTGGTTCACGATTAGAAAGTATCTTGACAGCTTCATCTAAGTCATACAATATCTCGGTTCGTATTAGCTCTTTCATTCAAACTACCTCTTTTAACCATAAGTATAATTCAAGCTTTTATTAAATTATTGGTTGAGAGACAATACTTTAGTGAAATGAAGCAACGTCGTCGTCAAGGCCAAAAAATGAGTTTTGCGTTACTATCCGCTGGGACAGAGCCGAAATATTATTATCATACTTTTAATTTACAGGGATAGACTATGAAATATTTCGGCAAAACTCATGGCCACGATGACGTTGCTGAACCTCAGAATAGTGAAGTATTACGTTGAGAGCATGTGCATAGCGCCAAATGGTCAGTGAGCGCTTAGCTATTCGTAAGACTAATGAGAAACAGTTTCCATTCTGATCTTGGTTATAGAGGAAACTGCGTGAACGAGCTATGCACATATGGTTGAGATGTTTAGAGAACCATAGATAAATAATTGATAATTAGGGTTAAATTTTGAGTTAACTTTAAAAAACAAGAGCTTTTCCAGCATCATAAGGGCCTGTCGTATAACGGTTATTATACACCGATGGCATCGGTGTGACCCGAGTTCGACTCTCGGCAGGTCCAGTTTCTCAAAAAGGAACCGACCACCACCCGTCACAGACGGGTGGGAT
>JACPCC010000008.1:0-1036 GCA_016179995.1 Candidatus Woesearchaeota archaeon
ATGAAGGATTATCTAATAAAGAAAGGAAGGAGTTAGGTTTTCAAACCCATGTGTTAAGGGAGCATTTGTCTTATGTTGTGTTATTAGCTGGATTATCTGAGTTGAATACAGACAATTATTCCTCTGTTTTAGAGCAGGCGGATACAATCAGTAAGAAGAGGTCAAAAAATCCATTATATGAAAGCACACAGTGGATTAGGGAAACATTAGACCAACCAGTGTATCGAGATGCTCGAAAGATTACCGTTTATGAAACTGATGATTTAGAGACGTTATTAAAATTTGGAGAAACACCAGTACCTCACTGCCAAAACTGGAAAGTGGACAGCGCCCTAAATAGGTCGTTATTGAGTTTTGTGGCGGATGCCAATAAGAAGTTATATCATGTTGTTAATGGCAATGACCGACCAATGGCGATGAGTATGTTGCGATTGTTAGACTGGGATGATGTTCCTACATTGTTGATTGAAAACGTGTACGATTCAGAATGGAGTGATGATTATGGGATTGCTTTGCTTGGAAGTTTGGCTGACAAAGCGATGTCCATGCACGAAGATACTGGTAAAGAAGTGAGAATAGCGACGAATAATCAGAGATTGAAGAGAGCAATGGAACGATTTAGTGAAAAATATAAAGTTGAAGTTTTGAGTGGTCACGTCAATTTTGATCCTGCTCAAAGTAAGAATAAATTTGAATATTGGGATTGTGGTCCTGGAATCAAAGATAGCGGAAGCAGAGTTTCATTTGGAGTAGAGTATATTTCATTTGGTGGAAAGAGGGATGAGGAGTAATATAAAAGATGAGAGAGAATATTGAATTAAAACTTGAATCATTTTGGAATTTAACTTCTGATGTTTGGATTTGCTGTTCAAAATGCGACTTTGCTTTTCTTATGCCCCTTGTCGCTATGGTAGGTAAAAAAGCGGACAATCAAATGACTGAAGAAAATAATCTAAGTAAAGAAACAAAAAGATCTTTACTGGGTTTTATAGGACAAATATTTAAGCCAAAAAAAGATAGTGGTAACAGAATTTTT
>JACPCC010000008.1:1045-9907 GCA_016179995.1 Candidatus Woesearchaeota archaeon
GACTCTAACTAAATTTTGTAAAGATTGTAAATCTATTTATGTTCTAAAAACGGATAAAAAATCAATCCCACTAACAGATAAATATTGGGAGGAACTTAAACTAAATTCATCCGAAAATATAAGTCACTATTTTGACACACAAACTATTGATTTTGATTTATGTCAAAAAGATAATTGCAACTGCGGAGGTTCACTTATAGTTTTATCACACAACTGCCCCATCTGCAACTATAAACTCAAATTGTCTAAAAAAGAAATAGATGGTTTGCCTATAATGAAAGCAAACTAATAGTATTAATCCATCTTGTCTAAACTAATTTTCGTAATCAAATACTTTAGCCAAGCCCAGTAATCCTTTCTTTGCTTGTTCATCTAGATGCAAGCCTGGCCAATTTCTTTCATTAGCTAACCTCCTAAACTCCGAGTCTCTTACACTTTGAATTTCTATTCTTCTAAGTGATTCTGGTTGATCATATTTTGCCCAAATCTGTTGGCATTTTCTATCTATGTTCTCAAAATTAATTTGCCAGGAAAAAAGAACAGGCAATGCCGTCTTTATTGTATCTAAACTTCCTGTGACTGTAATAAATGGTTTTACTTCTTTGTACTTTTCTTCATCATTCCAATATTGATTTTGCGCTCCAGTTTCTAACTGATAAGTTCCATCTTCGTTATCTACTATTCCAACTAACCAATTATTTGTAGCTCTACCTGTCTCTAAACCTCTAACTTTTTCTTTTTCAAAAATAGTTAAATAAGCCGGTTTAGAATTTGCCAGATAAACATCTCCAATTTTACGTTCATAATCCATACTAGTGGCATCATGGATTGTTCCTTCATGGCCGTATTTTTTTAATAGTACAGATAAAGAAGGTGCAAACAATTGATATAATGTGGGGCTCGATTCCGGTTCGGAGACGGTTTCTTCTAAACTTACTTGTGGTTGTGCATTAGTAGAATTTACTATATGTTCTAAATTATTAGTGCAATTCACTAAGGTGGCTATCGCTGCTCCTAAAATTGCTAGACTGGATTTTCTAGTTGTGGTCATTGTTTACTTAGTTTAATCATTCATTTATAAATTTTTGTAACTTATCACTTTTAAGTAATTACTTTGGCAAAGTTTATAAACCAGTTCTTATTTCAACCATAAATGAATAATTTGTCTACTATAAATTTAGCTAAAGGATGTTTAATTGGCGCCGCTGTAGGTGACGCTTTAGGCATGCCTACTGAGTATATCAGTAAACACCAACTACAATCATTTTATAAAGGGAGAATAGAATCCTATCAGAAAGCAAATAACAATCATCCTTGTGCTCATTTAAAACCAGGTCAATATACAGATGATACCCAACAACTGATTCTTCTTGCAGAATCTTTAGTTGCTAATAATGGCTTCAATCTTCTAGATTTCTCTCAACGAATTGGCCAATGGGCTTATGAATGTCAGACTATTCCTGGATATGATCGTTTCTCTGGTGGAACTAGTATTTCGGCAGGATTAGCGATTTATAATGGATCTAATCCTCTAAAAACTGGAATCAATCGAGCTACTTGTGGTTCAGCTATGCGTGTAGCTCCATTAGGTATTTTTTATTATGATAAACCACAAAAATTAGACACTGTTGCTGCCGATTCTTCTTTAATTACTCACAATCATCCCGCTGCAATAGACTCAGCTGTATTTATCTCTAAAACAATAGCATCTTTAATTAACGGTGCTGGTTCTAAAGAAAGTATACAAGAAGCTAAATCTACTCTAACGTCTAACTTAGTTAAGATATTAGATTATGTTTTTGAGAACAAAGAAAAAGAACCGGCTCTAATTGCCAAAGAAGTTGGTGCTTCAGAAAGTACTTACGAAACAGTCCCTATGGCCTTACATTGTTTTCTTCACAGTCCTCTTGATTTTGAACAGACTGTTGTTAATGCTGCTAATTTAGTTCCAGGAGATACTGACTCTATTGCTTGTATTGCTGGCGCCCTCTCTGGAGCATATAATGGTTTGTCTTCCATCCCAACTAGATTTATTACTGCTTTGGAAGATTATCTTTATCTTTCAGAGCTAGGAGAAAAACTACTTCACTTAGGAGGAACTTCAAAAAAATGAAAATAGATCTTCATCTTCATACTCAGTTTAGTTACCAAGGGGAAATTGGACATCAGTCTAGCGACTCCGATATCTCTTTAGAGAACCTACCGGTATTAGCTAGGCAAAAAGGTTTAGATGGTTTAGTTATTACTGATCATATGACTATGGAAGCTGGAGATGAAGTTTACAAAAGAGTTAAAGAAAATAATCCAGATTTACTTTTATTAAGGGGAATGGAATACCACAGTGATTATGGACACCTACTTTTATTTGGATTGAAAAATGATGATGTTTGTAGAATTTTTGGAAAATATGGTCCAGCACAAGATGTTATCAATTATGTTCAAGATTCTGGGGGCATAGTTGTTCCTAGTCATCCTTATCAGGCTCATTATACTTATGCTTTGGAAGATAAAGTATTTAATCTGCAAGGATTGAGCGCTTTAGAAGGCATTAACGGGCAGCTGCATCCTCGTCTTAATCATAAAGCCGAAATTGCTGCAACTGAATTAAATCTACCCCAAACTGGCGGTTCTGACGCGCATCATCTAGCTAATTTAGGACGAGCATACACTTTATTTGAAAATCACATCAGTAACATGGAAGACTTAATTACAGAAATTAAACTGAATCGCTGTTCTCCTCGAATTCTCTCTACCACCTTGAAAAGTAAAAGCCTATAACAAATCAAACAGCTATTGCTTAATGAACATAAGAAATTACTGTTGAAGGTATATCCATTGATTCCAACAATGCCCTTATTTCTATAAATTCGTTTTTCTCTGCTGTTATTTGTAATAAAGCTGTTAATGGCTCTTTAATTAATGTTTGAGATATTTGCGCAGAGATATTTCCTTTTCTTAAATGATATGTTGCTTTAGTCAATGAAGTTAATGTTCCTTCAGAGCGATATCCTTTCTGTTGAAAAAGCACAATCAATTTTTCAGTGAATCTTCCTAAATAAAAAGAAGCGGTTTTGTAATCGCTGCTATCGCGAGAGAATTGTTTCATCTTCAGCAACTGGTTAATATCAATATTAAGTGTTAATTTCATTTTTAAAGTTAATATTCCAAAATCAATATTCAAATCATTTACACTTGGATTATTTAATATTTTCTGATGGATGGACTTTTAATGTTTTTTGTTTCTATTTTATTTTACTATCACGGACTAACCGTCATCTCTGTTGTTTGTGTCGTAGTCAAATCAAATTCTATTTCTGTTTCTTTCTGAGCGTTACTTAGTAATTTTACCAATGAATCTCTTCGTTTGATTAATGCATCTTTGTAATACGTAGCTTCATTCCCTCCATAAACATAAATAATATCACCAATAGTTTCTGCGGCGGCTTGCGATTTAGGATTACTATCTTTTTGTAAAGCTGCCCTTCTTTGGCTTAATTCTTCTACTGTTGGCACTTGTCCTACAGAATAAGCATTATCTACTATGGCTGTTATTTGTTCGTTAGTAATAGCATTTAATCTTTCGATGCTTTCTCTCATTACTTCTTTATTATGGACAACTATTTCTCCATTCTGCACTTCTAATAAATTAGCATAAGCTGGATTTACATTTCCTCCAAACTGGGGATTGGTTAAGATTTGCTGAACATCTTTGACGTTAACTGTTTGTGAAAAACCATTAAACCCACCTTGAGCTCGTGATCCTAACGCTGCTCCTTGATCTATAAAGAAAACCCCGCCGTCTGAGCCATAGAGCATATTCCAATCAGCACGATCATAATTTCCTATTAACGCATCCATAGCAAAACCCAACTGCACATCACGGCTTTGATGAAACTCTGCAGGCATAGTTTGGCTCGAATGTGTATTTTCTTTAAATTCCATAACTTGAACGAGATTGTCGCCTTCTGCGACTAAATTAGTTCGTGGAGTTGGCAGTCCAGCTAAAGTTAACAGTCTTTGTCCGATATAGTCAGCCCGAGTAGTGTGGGTTGGTCCACCTTTAACAATTAATTTATATCCGGTAGACGCTTCAAATATTTCTAAGGGGTGAGTGGAAATAACTTTATCTCCTCCAGTATTACTTTTTTTCTGCCAAGTACTTCTTATATGTTGCAATATATCTTCTGACATTGACTGTCCATCAAAATCTTTGGGATTCTCTAAACCGAAAGCAGCCATTTCTGGAGGAATCTCTGAAATCAATGTTGGTTCCAGAGAAACTTTTCCCGTTTCTTTTCTTTGTGTTACATCATTTTCTAACTTAGTTTCTATACTTGCTGTTCTTGCTCGTGGATCGCTTTGTGCAAATTCTTTAGTTTTCTGTAAGGTTACTAACTGTTCAAGATAAGAAAGAACAGACCCAGCTTTAGGACCATAATGATTTGTAACAACTCTTTCTTCTTCTTCGTATTCTGACTTTATTTCTGTAGGTTTCATGGAAGGAATTCCGTTATCATCTACTCCTCCAAACTCAACACCTTTTACTGCACCTTCTAAACTATAAGCCTCTTTCTGAGATAACTTACCTAATCCGTTTATATGAGAAAACATTAAGACGCTTTGCAGTTCTGCATCAGGATGATAATAACGAATAGTCCCTTCTATAAATAAATTCACCGAGCCAGTGCAGCAAGTATCTACAAAACGTAATTTTTTACCTAACAGATCTTCTGATTTTAAATAAGCATAAGTTTTTTCAACTTCTGTTCTAAAAGCACCATCAGTCTCCATTAGATGGTTAAATTTTTCCTGAAAGACTTGCCTAAACTCTGGTAAGCTATCAGCTTTGATTGCATTGGCTATCACTCCAATAGTGTTACTTTGCATATTAGTGGTGGCTCTGCTCACAAAAATCATTCTAACTTCATCATCCAACCCCATCTGCTGACGATACAAAGAATCTGACGTGCCTAACAAAGCTCCATCCCTAAATAAATGAACATTAAGATATGATGGGTCTAACTCGCTTAGCACACGGGAAAATTTAGGTAATGCTTTTACTAAATTAACTGACGAACCATATAAATTGTCAAAGTTATCTCTTAAATTTTTTAACTCCGTTGCACTAAGACCTTCACTTTGCGCTCTTAATAATACTAATTCTTTAATTTCATCTTTTGTTAAAGAAGAATCAGCAGCTTCTCTAGTTAAACTAATTAATTGTTGTTCGTAATCACGTGGATGAATTTCTCCTCTAAAATCACCTACTAATTCTGGACCACCTTCTATAACTGTAGTGATACTACTCAAAGAATTACGTAATGCGCCTTCTACTAACGGAGGAGATATGTCTTCTAATCTTCTAGTTTCTAATTGCACCAACGTCTCTATTTCAGTAACTACTTGGCTAGTTGGTGTTGCTAAATCGGGAGCTAAATCTGAAGACACTAGGTCTGGATTGATTACTCCTTCTCTATACCAGCTTCCACTTTCGGGGCTAAATGTGAATCTTTCTTCTCCTAGAGCCAATTCTCTTTTCTGGTGTGATAGTTGAGTCTTTTCTTCAATATCCAAAGACATATCAGTAGAATCTAAAGATTCATCTCTCAGTACACGTTCATCTCCCGGTACACCTGTTGCGTCTATCTGTTCTTTCTTTGTCGCAAAGTCTACTTCTTCACTTATGGCTGTCAAATCTTCTTGCATTAAACTTAAATCAGTAAACTTCTCACCAGATAAATCAGTTCCTTCTGGAACAACTAAAACTGTTTTTCCTTCTTCGCTCGCGATTAATATTCCTGGACCTTCTTCAAAGATAGCGTTAGGATTAGAATTCAATTGAGTATCAAAAACATCTTGTGAAACTATACTAACTGGCACTTGCCCAGAAAATCCAGAATTATAACTTAGTGGTACTGGTTGTGATGGTATATTCAGTTTTGGATGTGGAGCATTTCCTAAAGCTGCAGACATCAAAATATCACAAGGTCCGCCTTGACAAGCAAATCCAGCCGCTTCTTCTATTCCTTCTTTTAGAACTTCTTTAAAAAGTTGTGATGCTGGACCACTGCCTAACACTTTGTCTCCCACTTTAGTCAAAACTGTTCTTACAGTTTGTACTGTTTTAGAGGTGCTCAATACAGCATCTAGTCCGCCCACCGCTCCGCTATATCCAGCTAACATCGCCGGATTGGCAAAAGATATAGCCATATCTATCAACCCATATTGTATTGTTTCATCAGCTAAATCTAACCAATCATCGCCGGAAATATCTGAATATAATCTTCGTGCTTCTTCAGCAACTTCAGGAAAAGGTGAACTTGTTAAACTTTGAGTTAAAGCAGCAGCAGCCAGATAATTTTCTTTACTTCTATATTTTTGGGCTGTTTTTAACATTTCTTTTTGCAGAGTTAACAAACTTTTATCTTCAGAATCGGCGAATAATTGGGGTTCTTGAATTCTCTTAGTTGCCATTATTAAAGGTTCTTCTTCCACTAATTTGGCCAAAGCTTCTCTCATGGGCATTAACCGATTATGTGGATCTAGTGGAAGACTAGTAAAAAGGTCATCTGGGATTTCAATCCCCGTTCCAGTTAAATCTCCATTACGCAATATATCTATGGCCGTAGCCACCTCGCTAGCTCGACCAGATTGTATGATTTTAGCAACATAACTTAATCCACTTTTAGTTAACATTTGCTGGTGAATACGCCTATCTCCAGCTAATTCTTCTCCACTGGCGCTAGCCATCAAATAAACTAAATTCCGTAAGTCAAATGTAGATAACGCTCCTGAAAATAATTCCCCTGGAATTGCTATTTGCTCTCCGGCTGAGCCCCGCTGCATTTTTCTAGTTAGTTCTCTAACTGTTTTTTCATTAGCTAGTCCTTTTGCTCCAAACCATTCTTGCATCTGCTCGATAGTTAAGCTTGTACTAGAAAGAGCTGCTTCAATCATTCCTAAAGAATCAACTCTTTGCAGCAGATCTCGTGCTCTCCAAGCTTCTTCACTATTTGAAGCGCTGCTAATCAACAATTCTAAATGTTTTCTTGCTTCTAAACCATCTCCTCGAGAATTATGAAACGCCGATAAAAGTAAAGATGCCTGTATTCCAGATTTCTGACCAAATGAATTAGGATCTAGCTCGATATCTTCTAAAACTTGTCGTCCTTCCTCTATTTGCTGAGGATTGCCTGTCGCTAATTGCTCTAGGGCATATTTAATCTCACTAACATCCTCACCTAAATATTCTTCTGTTAGTCGTGGTGCGAGCAATTCCACCGTTCCCATTCCATCTGCAGTAAAAAAAGCTCCGCCTTCTTCATCAATCCTTAAACTAGCTGAGCCATCGGCTAATTCTATTTTTGTTCTTTGTTCCGGCAGCAAAAAAGTAGTTGGTGAGGCATATGCTTGAGCAATAGTGTTAAGATTTTCTTGTTCTAAAGACATCTCTAGTTTTCCATTTTTACGTGCTACAAAAACTTTTAATCCTTGTTCTTGAGCATAAGAACCGTCCACAGACGCAGCAGGGTTAACTAAAGTAATTTTTTTAATTATTTGAACTTCTTCTCCTTCTGTTTTCACATCGACAGTTAAGATATCTTCTTTATTATCATTTTCTAAGCTCATCAATGAAGAAGGGCTGCCTTCATAAGCATAATTATGTGTATTAATATCTACTCGCCCACTAGCCGACAGACTACTCAAATCTTGAGACACCAGACCTACACTATCATCAGAACTTGCTTCTAGTTCGCCTTGTCGAAGTTGAAATATCCCCTGTGCTTCTATTCTACTATCAGCATAACGCACTATATTTTGAGCATTTTCATATCCTGCAGCAGGGACATCATCTAAAGGTAAAACTACTAGGGGATCATTTTCATTTCTAACAATTAACTCTTCTTCATTTAGACTACCTAAGTTTTCTGAACTTTCTAAATTTTCTAAGATAGAATCTCTAACTAAAACTACCGTAGTTCCATCAACTCTAAATTCAGTCCCTTGAACTATTTGTTTTCTCTCCCCATCTCCTATTTCAAGCGTGGTGTCTTTTCCATCCATGGAACCATCTGGGTTAACCGCCAATACACCCTCCGGCCCATTAAAGAAATCTACTGTTTGTCCATCACTCCTACGTATCTCGCCGTTTTGTTCACCGCTTACTGTTGCTTCCTCTCCGTCTATTATTAAATGTCCATCTATCTCTTGAGTAAGTTCAACATTTTTTCCAGAGACCACCACATTTTTTTCTTCATCGGCATTACCATCTTCTGTCAATGGAGTTTTATGCAGAAAATCTCCCACTAACTTCAGAGAATATTTATTTGCAGGATAATCTATTGGATTAAGATGCACATTATTTCCATAAATTAAGTTTTCGGAAGAAAGGTCATATGAAATTTTATTTCCCGCTGTAATGTCCAAATCAATATTAAACTTCTCAAGAAAAACAGTTTTAACCGTAGAAGGATCGGCATCTCTTAAGTTACTCCACTCTCCTAACGTTTCAGTTATCTGCTCTTTTGTTGCATATTTCAAGTTTTCTAATTTTACTTTCCCAGGATCGAAAAATTCGGCAGGTATTTCCGCCACTTGCAGACCGGTTATTTTTGACTGATCAATTTCACTCCAAGCATTTGCTGGCACTTTTCCTAAATTGACTCCAGAAAAATCATCAACTTTATTCCAATGAACCAAATCATAATTAGCATAATTCCAATTAAATCGAGAGTCATCGGGATCTAGCGTGTTATAAAAATCAGGATTTTGATAAGAATTGAAATTAGCAGGATCATTGGGATCATTGATTGGCAGTTCTTCATCATTGTAACTTTCATCGCTACTCCCCCCAGAATAATC
>JACPCC010000009.1 GCA_016179995.1 Candidatus Woesearchaeota archaeon
AGAGCGGAGGTTTAATAATATGAAACGAATTATTCTATCGAGAGGAAATAGTTTCGGGATAAGATAGCGGCGTTTTCAATTTTAAACTGATCTTTGCTTTGACTTATACTTTTGTCTTTATTCAATTTAGAATTACTTTTAGAACTGTTAGCTCTTTTAACCATAATTACCTCTTTTTTAGGAAGTAAGCTTTATTTGGTTATAAATATTACTGCTTTTTGAACATATTTTAGAGTATAAATATTATTGAAGATTATCAGTATTTTTAAGGACATTCAAAGCCACTTTCGCTCTCTCAGACTCTATTTTTTGCAGTAACTCTAAATTATCTTTTCCAATTTTGATACTCTCAGAACAATCTGCTTTACAAGGAAAGTGTGATATCAAAACACAGTCTTCTTCTCTATGCGCCAAATTTGTAAAGATATTATCGGAAGCAATTTCCGGATTATTGTTGGAAGCTGAAAAGTTTTGGCAGAAATAATCCACACAACAAGATGGATAGCCTAAGAGCAAGCCCAATTCTTTTTGATTATTGGTTTGTTCGTAATAAACAGCAAGATGGGCTTTTTTTTCGTCTTTTGAGAGATAGATCATAGACATGCCTTTGTTGTCGCTCAGGTCAGGACTTTTTAATCCTAAATTAGAGAATTTCTGATTAATTTCTTTATTTTCGTTTAGGATTATCTTAAATGGAGATTTGGCTAAAAAAATATTATTTGCACTACAAAATTCTTCTACTGCTTTCAATTCAAAATCATAAAAACCGTGACGCACAACCTCCTTTAGCCCATGCAATAAAAATAATATCTCTTGTGCTTTGCTCCAAGAGCCAAAAACTTTAATCAAATCACTTAGTCTCTGTATTTTTTCATTCATGGAATTTTTTTAAGACTTGAAAATTTTTTAAACATTTAAATAGCTTTTAATAAACCCTTAACTTGCTTTTAATAAACTCTAAAACTTTTCTTGCAGCTTCTTCAGCATTTATTTTGCTAGTGTCTAAAACAAAATCATATTGTGATTCGTCTTCCGGATTAATTTTATAATATTTTTGATATCTCAATAAATCGTTTTCTTGCCGTAGTAGGATGTGTTTTTCCATATCGGCTAAAGATTTAACATTTCCTTCATTTCTTTGTTCTTTAGTTTCCTTATTCTGCAAATCTTTCCAGATTCTTTTGGCAGCTTCATGCGGTGATACTTTAATAAAAATCTTTAATGATTCTGGCAGAAAGTGATATTGTGTACGGCCTTCTACAATGACTAATGCTCCTTTTTTATCTTTCTCTCTAGCATTTTTAGCAACCTGTTCATCAATATCTACATCTGTTTCTGGATGTGTCAGGGCATAGACATTAAGCTCTTCGAGCGTCATATTTCTCTTTTTAGCCAATTCTCGTCTAATCCCGCCGACGTAAATATACTCGGCATTTAATTCTTTAACTATAATTTTCGCAATAGTGCTTTTGCCGCTGCCCGGTGTGCCAGAAATAGTAATTATCATCTTCCTATCTTACAGCTTCATACTGTGTTTTACTTAAATCTTTCCCTAAGCGGGCTTTCATCTCTTGCTTGAGCCAAAAATAAGCAGCTTGACTTAAACTCCATTTCTCAAAGCGTCTCATGGACGTAGTAGTTTTAGTATTTACACAATGATAAGAACCATACTTTTGTAATTTTTTTCTCAATTGATGATGTTCACGAATAATTAATTCGGGGTCATAACCACCGCAAGATTGAAACTGCTCTTTACGGCAGATAACTGCACCAGAAAAACTTTTGTGTAATCCTGTTGACAAAAGAAAATTTTTAAGAGAAAGAAGCAGGCGGAATTTAGCTGCTGGTTCTTTATTATTATTGTTATCACTATTATTATTACTATTATTGTTAATACTATTGTTTTTTTCTAGTTCTGGCTGTCCTTTTGTGCTGGCAATACTATGTTCAGGTAAAAACTCTTCTTTAATTTTTTGTAATGAATCATTGCTTAATGATGTATCGGCATCTAAAAAGAGCAATACTTGACCCTGGGCATTTAAAGCTCCGGCATTCCTAGCTACGCAAACATTAGCCTTAGGCAGAGAAAGAAGACGTAATTTTTCATCAGCTCTTTTACGAACAAGCTCTTCCGTTGCGTCAGTACAGCCATTAGCGACGACAATAGCTTCATAATCTTGATAAGTTTGATTCTTTAAACTATGCAAAGTTTTACGGATATAATTCTCTTCGTTGTATGCAGGGATGATAATTGAGAAATAAGGCGCCATATCCTCGGCTACATTGGGGTGTTTTTAAAGAATTATTATGGTCTAGACTATATTTTCTAGGAGCTGTTTGACAATGGGAATGATTAAAGCTTTATCAATTCATCAAACACTAACTACTAACGCCTCAAAGCGTTAAATAATTCGCTGCCCAGAGCATAGCAAAATCGCAGTGATAGACTAAACTGCCGAATGCTCGTCCACGTTGATTAAGAACTTCTGGATAATTTTTCTGTTTTTCAATCAATTGCCGGTAATCATTTTTATACTTTTTAGCCAGTTCTTTATCAACGGATTGGACTAGTTTGATATATAATGGACCCATATGCGTCCAGATGCTGTGGCTTTCGTAGTTGCGGAAGAGCAATTCCTGGGGAATAAATTTTATGCTCTGCCGGGAATTGGTGTACTTCAAAGGCAGGGGTTGATCTAATTTAGCTTCGCTTATTTTTTGAATCAATGTTTTAAGCCGTTCTTTATCTTTACAAAAACCAAAGTAGAACGGAAATAAATTTGCATCGCCAGCTACGTAATCTTTATGACTCAAATCGTCGCAATAAAATTGTCCGTTCCAAAAATGCCTCTCTATAATCGAGTCATAGTCGTAAGATGTAAAAGGATTAATTAATTTAAGTTCTGCCAAGTCTCGAGCTAAAAGACCAACCATACAATTATCATAACAAGAGCTTTTTCTGATGGCAAAATCTTTGATGGAGGAGACTGCTAATTCTGGTTTGACTAAACCACTTTTTTTCTCGATAAAATGTTCAAAATATTTTTTTATTTCTTCGTTAAGAAATAGACTATGGGCAGAGTAAGAAAATTTTGATATTCTAATGGAATGAATCAGCCAGGGCAGGGAATCAACTGCAGGATACGGAAAATCATAAGACTTGTTTCGAGGATTGATAGTAGTAGTTACTTGCAATTCTCCTGAATCTGATGATTTCTCTTTAAAACAGTTTAGTGCATATTTTAGAGTTTTATGTACTTCTTTTTCGTAGCCTAACGAGTGCAAGGAAGCAGTACAAAAGCCGAAATCACGAGTCCAAAATTGTCTGAAATTGTTGGTTGATATTTGGAAATATTCTCCATTCCAGCAGTCTTTGACAATCTGCTGGCAGATCTGTTTAGCTGTTCCGGGGTATTTTTTGTGATAGAGAGTATTCTTTAATGAAGAGAAATAAATTCGGCTTCCTTCGCTCAAATAATCTATTATTGAAGGCATTTGATGGTTAAAGTTTAAGGATTATAAAAATTTATAGGTTAAAAATTGTAAATGGTTATACTAATAGATATATTTTAAATTTACATAGATATCATTTAAATTTACTGCATAACTTTAAGTAGTATTACTGTTTTTTTTCATAAAATACTATTTTTCATAAAATTATGGATTTAAAACAACTTACACTAAATGTGTTAAATACAACTGGAGACCGAAACCTTAGAGGGGTTAGGGAAGCGGTAAGAAAGACCACACCTCCAATTGTAAAATTGGAGAGTTTAGATACTTTAATAGATTTAAGACTAACTTCTTTAACTACTGATTATGAGATTAAATTGTGTTATGAGGCCACAGCTACAATTGACTTATATACTTATGTTAGATCCAGATTAATCGGTAACGGTATTATTAAGAAAGACAATGTTGTAAGCATAACTAGGAGTAATAAAGGAGAAAATGACGAGTATGAATTATTGCATCTATCTTTTCATGGCGCAAATATTCAAGCATTTTTAAAAGTTTATAATCCTTTTAAAAGTTTATAATCCTAATTATCATATTAAAACAGACATCGAATAAATTAGTGTCTTTTCTTTTATTTTTTTAATAAAATATTTTGAAAAAAAAAAGCGGACCGGGGAGGATTTGCTTCAAAACTAAATAGAGCTAAATAACATCTAAGTAACGGATCTTAACAATAATGGGTCGGTAACAAAATAATTTTCACTAATTTTAACAATAAACCCATAATCTAACAATTCTCTTAAATATAACTGAAGTTGTCTATCGCTCAGGGCGTTTTCCTCATTTACAAACTGGTGTTTAATGAGCGCCCATTGATTATACCCCTTAGAAATCCAATTTAATATTTTAAGATATTTAGATTTATTTCTATTAGCTAGAAAATTATCTAGTTCTTTTCGTGTTAATTTAATACCCTCTTCTAAAACAGTAGATATTGTCTGTGAGTGTGATTTTCCTTGATTTCTAAACCATCCGTATTGTGTAGCCCAGCCGATAATACCATCAAAATTAGAGATAACTTCTTTTATTTCTTCATGGGAAATATTTTTCTTTAGTTGTTCGAATCCTTTTAATAAGAAAGATCTAGTTTCTTCTTCGTTGAATTTTGGCACCTCTAATTCTATAAGAGCCCGACCATAAAGAGGTGATTCAGCATCTCTCTTACCTAAAAATTCATCCAATAAGCCCATTTCAGAACCAGTAAGGATAAGCTTAATTTGTTTATAGTCATCATAAATTGCCGCGAAATTATACTCAAATTTTATTTTATGAAGTAGTTGTACTTCATCAAAAGCTAGCATTAATATTTCATTTTTTTTCTCTAACTCTTCATTTAACCTTTCAAAAAAAGTAGGAAATTTTTGTTCTATTTGCAAAAAGAAAGCAGTAGAAATATCTTTGTAAGACACTTCTATCTTGGAAATATATTTAATGATTTTATGAAACAGCGATTCTCCAATTTTGTCTTTAATCTTCTCTATCAAATAAGCCATAAATTCTCTTCTGTCATAATAAGGGGCTTCACGAACATCAATCTTTAAGTAGGTTAGTTTAGTTTCAGCTAAAGCTACATTGAGAAGAGATGTTTTTCCTGTACGGCGTAATCCTTTAAGAACAATCATTCTCACTGATTGGTCTTTGCTGTAAGAGATAAGTGTGTCTAATAAAAAGTTTCGACCGAAGAGATCTATTCGCTTTGTTTTTGGGGTGGTGTCAAAGTACATATTTTAGTAGAAATATGCTCCTCTTTTTATACTTTACTGTTAGTTACTAACAGTTAGGTGTTAGTTACTATAAGTGCGATGTTAGTTACTAACAGTTGATATCTAAAACTAATTCTAGGAGAAATGTTAAAAAAAAGCGGACCGGGGAGGATTTGAACCCCCGAAACCAACCTTAGGAGGGCTGCACTTTTTCTGAGGATAGATTTTTACAGTACATTTCTCATCTTCCCAGTAAATTGTGCCCTATCCAGGCTAGGCGACCGGTCCTTATATGCTTTTAATTAAATGGGTTGTATTTGTTTGGCTCGGCGCGGTCAATAGGTTTTCCGAGCGTAACCATTCGTCAGATGGTTCGAGTTCCCCACCAGCAAAAGAATATATTTACTGTTTAATTCATCATACAGCTTTAGTGGGGCGAGGAAAACAGACCGCCGAATTGCTAAACAAATACTATTGGTTTAATAATGTTTTCTGTGTGAAATAAAGTTTAGTTGAAGGCTAAATACCACTTACCCAGCAGAAAGCTTATAAATAAGTCTCAAATCTTGGTACTCTATGACGGATAAAATTAAAGTTAATGATTTTATTGAAATTGACTACACCGGACGTTTGACTGACGGCGCACTTTTTGATACAACCATTGAAAAAGATGCTAAAGCCAGTGGTCTTTCTGTAGGCAATAGAAAGTTTTCTTCTCAAATTATTTGTGTTGGTGAGCATCAAGTACCTATTGGATTAGATGAGGATTTTATAGGTAAGGATGTCGGTGCTTCTCATACTCTCAAATTATCACCAGAAAAAGCTTTTGGCAAAAGGGATATTCACAAAATTAAAGTAGTGCCAGCCACTACATTTAAAGAGCATAAACTCACGCCGCATCCTGGATTGCAGGTAGATATGGATGGAGAACTTGGTATAGTCACGCAAATCTCCGGCGGCCGTGTATTGGTTAATTTCAATCATCCTTTATCGGGAAAAGAAGTTGTTTACACTTATACTATTAAAAGAAAAGTAGAATCTGCAGATGAAAAAATATCGGCTTATTTGAATCAAAGTATGCGTCTGCCAAAAGAAACATTTAAAGTAAATGTAGTTGAGCATAAAGCAGATGTAACTTTGCCATTTCAATTGCCTCCTGAATTTGTTTCTATTATGGAAAAGAAGCTGCAAGATTTAACCGGATTGAAAGAAATTAAGTTTGAGCTCAAGAAAGCTTGAGTAAAATAAAGTTAAATGGCATATTGTTATCTATCGTTAACCTAATTCTCTATCATAAATTTTAAACCATAATAATCTTTATAAACAGCTTCTTCTTCAGAAACTTACGATAACAAAGAGAAAAGATATCCCTTCAAAAAAAGAGAGTTATCATTTTTAAAAAGAAAGTAAACTAGTTAAAAAAAGGAGATAGATATGCCTGAACAAAATACTGGTGTTTATAACAATCCTAATCGTTATAATTCCTATCCGCAAAATACTTCTAACAGTTCTAGTTCCGCACAGAATTTTAGGAGCAATACAACTAATACTTCTAATATGACTTCTTTAAAAGAAGAGCAGTCTTTCAAAGCGACGGAAATTTCTCACCAAAAAGCTAATGCTGATATTGATGCAGAATTGCAAAGACTTATTGCCAGTCAAAAGACGCGTATTAGGGTTATCGGTGCCGGTGGCGGCGGCAACAATACTATCAATCGTATTTCTGAAGTGGGCATCAAAGGAATTCAAACTATTGCTGTTAATACCGATGCACAGGATTTGCTTTATGCTACTGCTGAAAAAAAGATTCTTCTGGGTCGAGAACTTACTCAAGGTCTAGGCGCTGGCTCCAATCCAAGAATAGGCGAAGAAGCAGCTAGAGAAAGTGAGCAAGACTTGAAAAAAGCTTTGGAAGGAGCAGATATGGTCTTTATCACTTGTGGTTTAGGCGGAGGAACAGGAACAGGAAGCGCGCCTTTTATTGCCCAGCTGGCGCGAAAAATGGGTATTCTTAGTGTAGGTATCGTAACCATGCCTTTTGCCATGGAAGGTTCGCATCGTCTGGAAAATGCCATAATAGGACTAGAAAAGCTGGAGCAAAGCATCAATACACTCATTGTTATACCTAACGAAAAACTATTGGAAATCGCTCCAAATTTACCTCTTCAGACGGCCTTTAAAGTAGCCGATGAAATTTTAACCAATGCCGTTAAAGGCATAGCTGAGTTAGTAACGAAAGCCGGTTTAGTTAATCTTGATTTTGCTGATGTAAAAACTATTATGAATGAAGGAGGGGTAGCTTTGATTGGCGTTGGCGAGTCAGATGCTGAAAATAGGGCTGAAGATTCCGTGCTTAAAGCTTTAGGCAATCCTTTAATCGATGTAGATATTTCTAATGCCACTGGCGCTTTAATTAATATTTCCGGCGGTGAAGATCTGACTTTGGATGAATCTAGAAAAATTGTGGAGACTATTGCCTCAAGATTAGATCCCAAGGCTAAAATCATCTGGGGAGCGCAGATTTACAAAGATTTGGATAAAACTATACGCACTTTGATTATTATTACTGGTGTAAAATCGGAGCAGATATTTGGTGAGGGTTTTAAATATCACGATAAGAAGAAAGAAGAGATGGAAAATAAGCTAGGAATTGAGTTTGTAGAGTAAGTTTTAAAAGCTTTTAAAGTTCTTGAAATGCTTGAACTTTCTGGCTGAAATTTCTTAATAGGAAGATTTATAAAGACGCTATAGGTTTTCTTTAGAAAATGGAGGAAGAAGTTCAGCCAATAGTAGAAGACGCACAACCTGGTAGATTGAGAAGGTTAATAAAAGAATGTGGTCGTGTTCTAAGAATAACCAAGAAACCAAACAAAGTTGATTATATGAACACTTTGAAAGTTACTTCCTTGGGAATTGGTTTAATCGGCGCTTTAGGCTTTATGATATTCCTCTTACGTCAGTTATTATTTTAATAAACAATTTAAAAATTAAAAATAATTTAAAAAAATTTAATTACACAAATATAGGAAATACATAAACTAAAAATGGCAGGTCATATCTTTAGCTTAAGGACAGCAGCTAACCGCGAAGATCAAGTAGTTGATTATGTTGTCTCTAAATTAGAGAAAGATACAGCTAAAGGTGTATTTTCTTTAATAAAACCTCATGGGCTGCGTGGTTATATTTTTATTGAAGTGGCTTCTAAAGAAGATGCAGACGTATTCTTACAAGGTGTACCGTATGCTCGAGGAATATTGCCTAAAGAAATTCCTTATAATGAAATTGAGCATATGTTAGAACAAGTAAAAGTAGAAATGAATATTCGTAAAAATGATATTGTTGAAATTATTTCTGGACCATTCAAAAGAGAAAATGCTAAAGTTATCAGAATCAACAAACAGAAAGAAGAAATCGTGGTTGAGCTCTTAGAATCAGCTGTTCCTATTCCAATTACTGTAAAAATGGATGCGGTTAAAGTTATCCGTCGTGAGGAAGAGGAAGAAGCCAGCACAGAAGAAAAAGAAGCTTAATTTTTAAATTTCATCTCTATTGGTAATTATTGCTTTAATTTTATTCATCTCCAATTCAAAAGCATTTTTTAGATGTTGTTTTATAATTAATTCTCGCTGGTTTGCTCTATCACCATTTCTGTCTTTAGTTATTCGCTGATATGCTTCGTAAAGGGCACAATAATCTTCTAGATTGGCCTGAATTAGATGCGGAGCAATACGAGCAGTCCAATTATCAAATAGAGAGAGATTATCTAGTGGTGAGACGTAAACTATTCTTTTATCATATTCTATCTTCCTAGAGGTTACTTCAGAAGATAAACTATCTTTGAAACTTTTAACTAAGAGATAAACGCTAATTTTGCTATAAGGTCTTTCTTTATGGTCCCAATCCAATGGCGAATAAAATTCAATAGATGAAGTGACACAAAGTTTGTTATTATGTTCAAAAAAGTGAAGATGTTTTCCACCATGAAGAAACTTAGAATAAGCTGTTCTGGGACCATTATAAATTATATGTTGATCTCTTTCACCGGTTTGAAATATTCTTCCATCATTTAGGTCCAGACCATGATGTTGGAAATAAGAACCCATTAATTCTATCAATCTTTTTTTGACATTTAAATGATTATTTCTCTTTAACGTTTCTTCTTGCGCAGAGGTGGTATTAAAGTCAAGCAATAATTGATTATATTTTTCTTTTTCTGATTCTTCGGAAATCAGAATGGAATAAGGGATTGCACGATCTGAGCTATCTTCCAGGCCTATAACTCCAATTTCATCAAGTGTTTTCATGAAGATTCGTTTAAATAGGGATTATTTATTAATATTTCTACTACAAAGTGGTCAATGACCCCCAGTAGATATTATGGTTCAATGTAGTTTCATTTCTTAACTGAGTCTGATACTTCGTTGCTCTGCTGCAATTGGGGTTTTTACTTTATTCAATAAAAATGGGTTAATACCCAGCAGCTGTTGCTGATAAGCAACCTCAGAAACCGTAGTTTCTAATGTGCTGCGACCCATTCGATGAAAATGTAAAGACATTTTCAGCGTGCCAAAAATCC
>JACPCC010000019.1 GCA_016179995.1 Candidatus Woesearchaeota archaeon
CATACTTTTATCTATTGTTGAGCTTATCTCATTAAGAGTATCTTCAAATGAAGAAAGATAACTGTAGATTTCATGTAATTCACGACTATGAAATGCCCCACTATCAATGTTTTCAATACTTCTATTCAAATGCTGTCTGAAAAGCAACAATGAAGAACGCAAACCATTAATTTTTTCTTGAAATGATATCTCGTAAATCTCTTCTAAGATGAAGTCCTGTTTTAGAGAGACTAACTTAGAGGTCACAAAAGCTAGCAAAAGCAACCCAAAAGTCACCTCTACTATGGCTATTATCTTAAAAAAACCTTGTGGTATAATGTCTCCAAAGCCTGTGGTTGTAGCTGTGACAAAACTAAAGTAAATGTGATCCAATAAATTGTCTACAGGAACATTACTTGAAGAATAAAGTAGATGCGAGTTCTCCCCGCTTAAAAAATAATACATCCCTCCGAAAGAAGCGACAATGAAAGTCCAAACTAGAAAGATGTGCAGAAAACCAACTTTATCTACCCAAGTAGAGATTCTTTCACTTTTGAAGGATTGTACTTTTCTTAGTTGCGAAAACATTTCTTCGATGGGAATGAAACCTTTGGCCATTTTTATACAAATATAAGTTTATTTTAGAATAGAAATAAGTCTCTTTTTAAAAATTATCCTCCTCTAAAGCAATCTAACCATAAACTTTAACGCAACCATTTTAAACCTTAAGATTTTATTAAGCTTAAAAGAAGTTATCTTGACCATAAAAAAAGAGCTTGACCATAAAAGAGGTAATTATGTTTAAATCAGATGTTTTGTGTGTGGGCTCGGCTACAGTAGATAATATGCTCACTATAGAACAGCCGTTCAGTTCTTTAAAGTTGGGAGACAAAGTTTTAGTTAAATCTACAGAAACGCATACTGGTGGTGGGGCTACCAATTCTGCTTGTGCTCTGGCAAAATTAAGTTTGAAAGTAAAAATTCTAACGAAGCTGGGGAATGACCACAATGCCGAACTTATTCTGAAAGAATTAAAAGAAAATAAAATTAAGAATGTTTGTCCTTGCCGCAGCAAAAAAAATACTGATACGGCAACTATTATCTCATCTACCAAAGAAAAAGACCGGTTGATATTAGTATACAAAGGTGCTTCTACTGAAATAAGCCTTTGTTCCCACCACAAACAAAATTTTCGCGTAAAATGGATTTATTTAGCCAGCCTTTTAGGACATTCGTTTTCTACGGCTAAAGAAATTGCTGCTCAAGCACAAAGAAAAAAAGTGTCTTTATTATTTAATCCTTCGCTTTATCTGGCGCAAAAAGGCCGTAACTATTTAGCCCCAGTACTTCGAGCTACTACTATTTTGGTTCTCAATAAGGAAGAAATGCAAGCACTCTTAAATACTAAAGAGAAAGAGTCTTCTGGTTTATTACAAAAGTCCAAATCTCTCGGTCCCAAAACAATAATAATTACTAACGGGCCCAAGAGAATGCTGGCTTGGCATGACAATAAAGTTTATTCTTTAGTTCCACCGGATGTACCCATTGTGCATACAACTGGCGCAGGAGATGCTTTTACTTCCGGTCTACTTTATGCAATTATTAAAAAATACTCTTTTGAGGATGCTTTACGTTTAGGACAAGTAAATTCCTCTTCCGTGATTCAACATTATGGAGCAAAGAAAGGCTTATTAAATGAGAAACACGCTTTAAATTTAATGAATAAATATGAGATGAAAGTGACGATTAAAAACAAATGATAGCCTAGTTAAAAACGAAAACAAAATTATCCTTAAAAATGCTAGCTAAAACCAAAGATTTATTGTATCTGGCTCAAAAAGGTCATTACGCTGTTGGACATTTTAATATTAATAATCTTGAGACATTGCAAGGAATTGTCCGCGCCGCAGTGAAGTTGAACTCTCCTGTAATCCTGGCTACTTCCGCCGGCGCTATTGATTATGCAGGAATGGAATATTTAGTTTGTTTAGTGAATACCGCAGCCAAATTAAACAAAATATCCATTGCTCTACATCTCGATCATGGGCGGGATTTAAATCTCATTAGAAAAGCTATCGATTTAGGTTATTCTTCAGTTATGTTTGATGGCTCACATTTAAGTTTTGAAGATAATATTAAACTGACTAAAAAAGTTGTAAGCTGGACGCATGCCCGCGGAGTTTCTGTTGAGGCAGAACTTGGCACCATTGGGGGAGCGGAAGAAAATATCATCTCTAGAAATATTATCTATACTGATACCGCTGCAGCCAAAGAGTTTGTAACTAAAACTGGCTGTGATTTTTTAGCCGTCGCTATTGGTACTTCACACGGCGCTTACAAGTTCTCTGGAAAATCAAATCTCAATATTAGTTTATTAAAAGAAATTAGAGACAAAGTAAAAATTCCACTTGTTTTGCATGGCGCATCTACAGTTCCATTAGCCATGGTTAAACAAGCTGAACAGTATGGGGCAAAACTCGGTCATGTTTGTGGTGTATCTGAAGCGCAATTAAAATTAGCAGTAAAACATGGAATTTGCAAAGTAAATACTGATACCGATCTACGAATAGCTTTCGATGCGGGAGTAAGAAAATTTATCAAAGAAAAACCACAAGACTTCGATCCGCGGCATATATTGGCTCCGGCAAGAGATACGATTCAGAAGGTGGTGGAAGATAAGATAAAGCTGCTGAGGTCTGTTGGAAAAGCATAAAGACCCGATAGAGACAAGTACAGAAACAAAGATAGGAGGAAATAAATGAAACAAAAGGATTTACTATTAATTTTAGGTTTATTTGTTGCATCTTTCTTAATCTGGTCACTAATTAATCCTAAAGATTACTTTGTCTGGTTCTTAGAGGTTGTTCCTGCTTTAATAGGTATAACTATTTTAGCTATAATTTATCCAAAGTTTAAATTTACTAATCTCATCTATATTTTTGTAGCACTGCATTCTATTATTCTAATAGTTGGCGGCCACTATACTTATGCAGAAAATCCCCTCTTTAATTGGATACGTGATTATTTTGGATTAAGTAGAAATTATTATGATCGCCTCGGACACCTAGCTCAAGGTTTCTTTCCAGCAATTATTTTAAGGGAATTTTTGCTGCGCAAAACAAAATTAGAACGTGGCAAGATGCTTTTCTTTTTAGTGGTTTGTATGGTTTTGGCACTGAGTGCCTCTTATGAAATATTTGAATGGTTAACTGCAATAACTACTTCCCCAGGTACAGGAGATGCATTCCTTGGTACTCAAGGAGATGTTTGGGATACACAATGGGATATGTTTTTAGCACTAATAGGAGCTATCGCTTCTCTGTTAATATTTTCAAAGTATCATGATAAACTGTTGAGGAGAGTTAAAACCGTAAATTAAGTAATTACTAATTTAAAAATAAAATGGTCTACGAAGTTATCATTGGCAGAAGTAAAAAAGACTTAGAAAAGTACGGCAAGGCTGGAGCCATCTTCTTAGGAAAACAGTATGTGCAAATGGGTCAGACTACTTCGTTGTCTAATCCAGTTTATATGGATATTGCTGGCTCCCACGTTGTTTTTATCGTCGGCAAAAGGGGGGGCGGAAAATGCCTCCAGGGAGATTCTTTAATAACTTTATCTGATGGTTCACAAGTAAAAATTAAAGATTTAAAGAATAATCAAGAGAATATATTCACTTTAGACGAAAATTTAAAGATTAAGACAGAAAATAAAACTGATTTTTACAAACGCTCGGTTGATAAGTTGTTGGAGATTAAATTTAGAACCGGTAAAACTATCAAAGTGACTCCCGAGCATCCTCTTTTAACTGTTAAAGGGTGGGTTCCGGCAGAGAAACTTAATTTAGGTTCTAGAATAGCCACACCTCGAAAACTAGAGGTTTTTGGAGATCAAGCAATGAAAGAATGTGAAGTTAAACTTCTGGCTTATTTACTAGCAGAGGGGCATTTGGGCAATAGATTTGTTTTATTTTCTAATTCTGATGAAAAGATAGTAGGAGATTTTAAGCAGGCAGTCAAAGATTTTGATTCCAACCTGAGGATTAATAGGCATAGCCATGATTATTGTTTTAGAGTAAGTCAAATAAAAAAGATATTTTCTGATTTAGGCCCTAGAAACAGTAAAGGGCAGTTTATAACCAACCCAAAATTTGGTCATTCGTCCATCAGAAATTGGCTGGAAACGTTTAATTTATATGGAACTACATCTTTAAACAAATTTATTCCTGCAGAAATATTCAAGCTGCCCAGACACCAGCTAAGTATTTTTTTAAACAGGCTTTTTTCCTGCGACGGAACTATTTATCTAAAAGCAGGTGCTTGGTTTGTAAGTTATTGTTCTTCTTCTAATGAATTGATTTCACAAGTTCAGCATCTGTTATTAAGGTTTGGGATAGTTGGAAGAATTCGTAAGAAAATAATTAGGAAAACATTTTTTAGTAATGAGTTAGAGATTTATGGTGAAAATGTCTCTAAATTTTTACAAGAGATTGGATTATATGGAAAGAAAGAAGAAAGAGCTGCTCTGGCTTTGAAAGAAGCACCTTCTATAATTAGAAATCCAAATGTAGATACTGTTCCTAAAGAGATTTGGGATTTATATCGTCCTGATAATTGGGCAGAAATTGGTCGAAAATTGGGATATGCCCATCCTAAAGCTATGCGTGAACGTATCCATTATGCACCATCTCGACAAACTTTGTTGCAAATAGCTTTAGCAGATGAATCAGACTTACTTTCAAAATTTGCTTGTTCAGATATCTTTTGGGATGAAATAGTCTCTTTGAATTATCTAGAAGGAGAATTTGAAGTATATGATCTTACGGTGCCAGAAACACACAATTTTGTAGCTAACGACATCATCGTACATAATTCCTACTCCATAGGCGCTATCGCTGAAGGGCTAGCCGATTTACCTCAAGAAGTTAAACAAAACCTTTCTATCATTCTACTGGACACTATGGGTATCTATTGGACTATGAAATACCCCAACTATCAGGATGCGGATTTATTGAAAGAGTGGGGTTTAGGGCCTAGAGGATTAGACGTAAAGATTTATACTCCGGCGGGATTTTTTAAACAATATCAAGAAGAAGGTTTGCCAACCGACTTTCCGTTTTCTATCCGCCCTATAGATGTTGGACCGGAAGACTGGTGTTTAGTTTTTGCACTTAATAACAATTCTGCTGAAGGAGTATTGCTTACTAAAATAGTACAGGAATTAGCTGAAAAAGAAGAGAGTTATGAATTGGATTATTTGATTGAAGTTATTCAAAAAGACCAAGAGAATGATAAAACTGTTAAGAGCATCTTGATCAACCAATTACAAAAAGCGCGTGGCTGGGGTGTTTTTTCCAAGATTGGAACACCTCTGCAAGACCTAGTTGCCAGCGGGCAAGTTACAGTCTTAGATGTTTCTCCCTATGCTACTATGGCTTCGGGCTGGGAAATAAAAGCTTTGGTAGTGGGTTTAATTTGTCGAGTATTATTCAATCAGCGTATGCTTTCCCGCAGAATTGAAGAGTTTAAAACAGTCGATGCTTCCATGCACTATTTTACCAAGAAAAAGGATGAGAAGATGACAGAACCTTTGGTGTGGATTGCTTTAGACGAAGCTCACGAATTGTTAAAGAAAGATGAGAAAACTGCTGCTACGAATGCATTAATTACTATCTTGAGAGAAGGCCGCCAGCCTGGCATCTCTTTGATTCTTACATCTCAACAGCCCGGAAAAATCCATACTGATGTCATGACTCAATCTGATATAGTCCTAGCACATCGTTTGACTGCTCGTATGGATGTAGAAGCTTTACAGCAATTGACGCAGAGTTATATGCAGAAAGGCTTGGAGCGAGAAGTTGACCAGCTACCGCGAGTAAAAGGTTCAGCCGTTATATTCGATGATGCTAACGAAAGAATATTTCCCCTGCAAATGCGTCCGCGCTTTACTTGGCATGGAGGCAGCTCACCGCAAGCTTTGCCCGAGAAAAAAGAATTTTTCAAAGAAGGGTTGAAAAAGTTAAGGGAGTTGTGATTCGGCTGGAGAAATTGTAAGTTAGTTAAGATAGTTGTCAAAATAGTAAAGAGAAATAAAACCATAAAATAAGAAATAATAAAAAAAGAGGTGTATAAAATGGTACAACAAAATTTGGATGCAGTTGATCGTGTATTGCGTTTTGCTTTGGCTTTTTGGTGGCTGGGCCCTTGGGCGCCAAGTTATTGGAGCTGGTTAAATATAGTAATGTTTGTCATCGGCTGGATTGCTTTAGCAGAAAGTTTTTGGGGCTTTTGCTGGCTGCACAAATGGCTGGGGATAAATCGGAAGAAGTGAGCGTTTAATTCGTAATTTTCTTTATTTTTTATTTATTTTATTTTGAGTGTTTTATCGCTGATATTTTCAACTCTTCACCGTCTGCGCATCCAAATCTTTCTGCATCACTTCCTCAGCAAAGCTCTCTGCAATGTTTGATTCTAGAGCAAAGCCAATTCCTTCAAAAGAAGAGATTTTTTTAGTATTAATCCCAATCACTTCCCCATTAGCATTAACTAAAGGACCACCGGAATTGCCGGGATTGATTGGCACATCTATTTGCAGGAAAGAATTGCCGCTTTGATCTATGCGATCTACGGCGCTAATTATTCCCTGAGTTACTGTAAAATCCAACCCTCCAGGATTTCCAACAGCAATTACTCGCTCACCTACAGAAACTTTATTGGAATCAGCAAAAGATAAATAATCGTAATTACTGCCATCAATTCTTAAAAGTGCCAGATCTTTATTAGAAGAAGCGCCAATAAAATAAACTCCATGTTCTTTACCGTCGGACGTAACTATAGTTGCTGCAGTGGCTTCAGCCATAACATGGTTATTTGTTAGAATATAACCTCGACTGTCTACAAAAAAACCGCTTCCTGAACCATGATTAGTTCTGATACTAACTACGGCAGGAATAGTTTGTTCAATTACTTCAGAAAAATCTGCGTTGTTGGCTTTTAGTGTAGTAATCTTTTGCGATAATTTGTCTAGCTCAATTTGGCTATCTAATTTTACCTGTTCTAATTGTCCGCTTAAACCGGCAATTTGTGTTTCTTTTTCCTGAAGATTCTTTTCTAACTGCGGCAAGGCTTTCTCGATAAGATTTAGTCTATCTTCTAGAACAATACGAGCCGATTCTTCTTGTTTAAGCTGCTGCTGGCGCAAACTTGATTCTGTAGCAAGAGAAGCTTTAAATTCGTTAGTCTGCCAAATTTCTATACCTGAGAAAATTAGAACTATTAGAAGAGCAATTCCGCCGTAGATAAAATGGTGTTTACGATTCATGATTACTTCTCTTATTTATTACTTACTATTCAGAAAATAGTTCAGGATATTTAAAACTTAGGGTTGTTGAATATTATTAGTTACTTATTTTTCAAAAATTAACTGATTATAAGCCCCGATTGTAGAAACATTTAAATAGTTTAACAGTTAAATAGTTTAACAGTTAAATAGTTTAACAGTTGTTTGGAGGTATAAAAATGGAAACTGATCTCGTAAAAATGAGTCCAAAAGGACAATTAGTCGTTCCACAAGAAATTAGGATTGATGAGGGCTTTACTCCCGGAGATAGATTTGTTCCATTTGCTGTAAAAGGCGGAATCTTGTTTAAGAAAGTTGAAATACCTAATGTAAAAGCCGAATTTCAAAAACTATCTAAAGAAATAGAAAAGCAATTCCAAAAACAGAAAATTGCTCCAGAAGATGTCGATGAGGCTGTGAAATGGGCCAGACGAAGATCTTCCTAGACACAAACATTCTCATTTCTGCTCTTGGATGGAAAGGAAAACCCAGAGTCATATTTGAGAAATGTTTACATGAAGAATTAGAGTTAGTGACTTCT
>JACPCC010000020.1 GCA_016179995.1 Candidatus Woesearchaeota archaeon
CGTGGTGAAACGGTTATCACAGGGGTTTGTGGTACCTCTATTACGGGTTCGATTCCCGTCGGGCACCCCACATAAAATCCTCCAGCAACGCTGGGGGATTTTATGTTGTCGGATTAAAATAAATGTAGGTGAAATAATTCTATCCTTTATCCCTAAAGCTTTAGCAAACCCTTGGGTAAAAATAGTTTTACATAATCCGGCATCTATGAATCCCTCAGTTTTGGCTTGTATGATGCAATTTCTTAAACCAATCATTATACTTTTGAGTTGTTCTATACGAGCATTTATTCCACGTATACAGAGAGTTTGAAAAGTACTCCATGTTTGCTGGTGAGGATCTACTCGGGTAGTAGTTTCTTTTTCTATATTCTCTTCTGAATTTGTCACAAAATTATCTAAGCCATAATCCAAACCAAAAGCTCCCCAGAAATCTCTACCACCATAATAACGCCACTCGGGATAATAAGTTCCATATTGCCCTCCAGTTTCACGATATAAAGTAGCTTGTTGATAACTCCACTTTTCTTCGATATTGTCGGCTTTACGTAGAGCGGTGCGAGCCTTACCTTTGGCGAGTGGTTGTATTCCTTCGCTATTAGATTTACAGACGCAGCGGTATTTTTCTGCGGTTGCCGGATTAATAAAACAGTCTTTTGTGTAACCTGCGGAATATTTGCCTTCTTCCAACTGTTTTCCTCCTTCTCCTCTTACGTTCGTATTTCCATTTTCTGTGGTTTCTTTATAACAAAATTTTTCAGAAGAAAGTCCAATAGCATTTGTTGTACCACTTACTCCATCATCAGTAGGAACATATTTTCCTCCACTTCTATCACACATGTCTTTACAACTAACATCTGGAGCAACTAAGAAATTATCTGATTCTGGCGGTTTATAGGCGAGAAGTTCGTCTTTTGGTCTTATTCCTGCGGTACCTACTCCTTTTACACGGCTTAATTTCCAGATATTTTGGTTGATATATGGTTGATCGTTACTAGATTCTTCTTTAACATAATAGGTAGTTCCTTCATAAATATAACATTTGTTTGCTTCATTGACTAAAGCCACTTCTCCAGGACTAGGATTTTTTTTAATCCATTCTTTACAATTTTCTACAACCTGCAAGGCTACACCATTACTGGTAGCGGAGCATTGGGCTTGTTCATCAATTTTATTCTTTACTTGACCGTATGTTGCGGCAGCAGTCCAACCAGCGGGCACATCACGGCAGAAGAAGCGGTCGCAAGTTCCACGATATAATTGGTCCACAAATATTTCTACTTCCCAAGCTGCGGCAGTTTGAGGACAGATGTCTTCTAGTGCTTCCACAGTTTCTAAGTTTGCCGGAAAGTTAGCGCTGTTTTTATCTGGATGATTACTTTTTTGCAATTCTTTCCACTGATTAATTGTATCTCGCATTAAATATTTTTTTGAAGTAAAGCCCTCGCCATGACATTTTCCACCGCTAAGTTTTGATGTCGTCGGTTCAAAATAACTTACAGCAATTCTATAAAATCTTACAATCATCTTGCCTAAGAAAGAACCAATACAACCAATACCTGTGGCCATCAAAGCAGCGTCCATATATGGTTTAATACTTTCTAAAGCCACTATTGTGCTATTCAAAATAGGAACAACATCATCAACTAAGAAGTCAGGCACCATTTCTGAACTTTTGATAGGTATGTCGACAAAATAACCCAAATCTTGACAGAAGAATTCTGTTTTAGGCGCCCAAGTGCCGTCGGCTTGCCGTTCGTTATAATTGATGAGAATTCTCATGGGCATTTTTAACTGCCGCTTTTGGAAATCATCCCATAAATTTTTATCTCTGTTGATAAACTCTTTAGCAGGCATTAAGTCAGCAGTAACGTAGAAAGCCGTGCCTTCGTCATTGCCAGTTGCTTGTAAATTATTGGGCAATAGTTTGCAGCCGAGCCAGTAATCATCACTCTCAGCCATAGTTTGGGTGCAGGCTTTTTCAAAGCGTGGTTTGCCGGTAATTTTGTAAGGTGCTTCCATTTCCCCTGTTCTTGTATTTGTCAAAGCAGCGCCAGGTCCGCGATAAGAAATATTATAGACTACTTGTACATTTTCACGACCGTCTTCCATCAAACCGGGGTCGAGCTTAAAAGGCATTTGCACTAAAGGATCAATAATGAATGCTTGGCCGCTAAAGCAGGAGTTGATGTTTATAGTTTTTTGGTCATAAGCTGTTCTTCCTAACCGGTCTTCAGCAATAATATATAGACGATAACTTTGTCTTTTTTCTTGTTCTAATTGGCTGAGCGGGGCAACTAAAACATCTTCCAATCCGGGAGGAACTTCACGGGGAGCCAAATCTGTCCAAGAAGTAAAGGGCGGTGGGGGAAAGCTGACACCTTCGAAAAGGAATTCACCTCTATCATTTGCAGTTACTTGAGATAGGGCTTTCTGAAAATTAGCTCTCTCTTCTGTTTGCTGTCCGCGGAAGACGTATAAAAATAATTTTGCGCCAGGTTTAGTTTGTCCGGTTATATCTGTTTCAGCGCGGCCTTCATAATATTCTGTTCCGCTGACTAATTCAAATTTAATTTTTGGAGCTTCTGTGTCGGCTTCGACGGTTACTTCGGCTACAGTTTCCCAACCAGCTTTATCTTTAGCGATGACACGTAAAATATTTTGTCCTTCTTCTAAACTGACTTCTTTTTCAAAAGCAGTAGCTTCTTCTACTTTGCCAAGGCTTCTTTCACCAAGAAAAATCTCTACTAAAGAGGCTTCGTTGACAGTGCCCTTAATTACCACATTACGTTTGTCGACCACTAATGGAGTAGGGGTTAAAGTTAACACTGGTCTTTTGGTGTCACTAGTAATGGCGCCATTAAAAGAAGCAATATTGCCCGAGGTGTCTTTTGCTTCTATATGAATTACATTTAGAGAATCGCCGGTTAAGAGGATGTTGTCAAAAGAAAATTGACCGGAATATTCGTCGCTATCTGGACTATCTCCAGTTCCTTCTTCCAAAGCTCCAGCAATTGCTGTTCTTTGTAAAATATTATTGACAAATACTTTTACTTCGGCATCCAATTCTGTTTTTCCGCTGATAGTTACTTGGGTGCTTTGAACCATCTCAGGCGCTTCTACTTGCAAACTTGGAGCAGTGGTATCTGGGGGCAAGGTGTTGAAAGAGTATAATTCTCCGCCATTATCGTCTGTAGCTTCTCCGGCACTATTGCTGCTCTTTACCGAGAAATAATAAATTTTATCTATGGTTAATCCAGTTATTCTAATTTGATGATTGGTTACTTGACTAGAATCGCTGGTTCTGGTAAGGCTGTCTATACTTGGACCATATTCGACTAAACTATTGGCGGGCTCATCTGTTTCCCATTTAATGACTGCTTTGTTTTGTGTGATCTCTTCAGCTCTGGCATTGGATATTTCTAAAGCAGAAGCTAAAGGTAAGTTAAGGAAAAGAGCAATAACTATCCATATGAAGAGGTGATGGGTGGTACTTTTATTGGTGCTATAATTTTTGTTAATGCTATAATTATTATTCTTGTTATCACTATTTATAGAACTATTAACTTTCTTACTGTACAATCCTCTTCTATCCATCTTTTTTTAACTCTTTTTTTCTTTATAACTTTTTTAAACTTATTATTATTACTCTTGCTATATTATTCATTATCTTTGTTATCTTACTCTACCAATCATTTAACCACTTCCGGCGCCGGAACAACAGCGCTATATTTCTCTGGTTTTAATAGTAATTGATAAGCGTCGTCATCATTAGATACTTTTAAAGTATGAATTTTAATTTCTTTAGCTTCTAATAAATCACTCCAAGACAGGGTCCAATTGCCTTTATAACCGGCAACTAGGCTGTCATCGTTAAATACTTTTACTTCTACTTCATAAGTGAAATCAGCCTTAGCTAAAAAGTTAACTTTCATCTCTTTAGCTAGTTCAGGATCGAGAATACTGCCTAAAGCTTGCTCGAATTCATGTATTTTTTCTTTTTCGGGAGCGGTAGATATGGGAGTTGTTGTGGTTGAAGCAGTTGTTTCTTCAGGAGGTATGATGGGTTGTTCAGGAGATGGAGCTTTATTTTTCCAAAATCTGACGTTGAGAAGAGCCAATTCATTAGGGCCCATTTTTTGTTCCGGGCTTAGAGGCTGATCTTTGTCTTCATCGTACTCGTGTTTAACTACGGTCAATCCTTTTATCGAAAAGGGATATAATGGAAGAAGTTCTAACTCAACTTCTTCGCCGTTTTTGCTAACTACTCGTTTCCAATCTTCTTTATAATTTGCTTTTTCTGCGCGCATTATTCCGCCGATACAGTAGGGAAAATTAGCTAATAATCCTGCTTGATAGCCACTTTTGGCGTAATTGAATTTAGTTTCTCCCATTTCACAACGATATTTTATACAGGTATAACTTATATTTGCTTTGTCGAGTGGTTCTAGCTGGTAGACATCCATACCATTATCTATTTTTTCAAAGGTACGAACTTGCATAGGTAATCTGGCTTCTTGACAGAATTCATCGTTAATAGTATAGGGCAAGATTAAATCTGCTCGTGGTTTAACTTCTGCACCTCTGTTGGCGCGATTTTTAAGGAGATGTACAGTGAGAGCAACATTAAAATGATAGCCCGTTGTTAAGTCTTTGAGCCGGATTTGAACAGGATAAACAGCATCATAAGTGAATTTCCAACTTTGCAGGCAGAGGAAGGATAAAATGTTTAATCCGCCTCCTCCACTAGCCATAGTTTGGCTTCTTAATTTATTGCCATCAGAAGGAGTTACTTGAAATAAAAAAGGATAAGTCTGGTCGAAATAGAATTCTACTTCTACATCGGAAGCGCTAAAACTATCGCCTATATCCCAAACATAATGATTTTGGTAGTACGTTAATTCTTCGGGGAATTGGACTATATCGGTGCCTTTTACTTTGAGCTGGCGCAGATTGATGCGCAGCAAATCTTGTAAGGTTGATTTTGCTTTTTTAACATCCCAAGTTTTTTGCTTGCAGCTCATGTCTAATCCAGTTAAAGGAAGAAGAGGGTGGTCCAAAGCGATTAAATCTTGAGTGATGTCTTCCAGTTTCATCTCTGCCATTTCCCGTTCGACAATCTTGACCGCGGCTTCGTAAACTTTTTTTAATTTGATAGGTGATTCTGCGAGATGGTCGATAACTTCACTAACTAACTCGCCGTCTTTATCACGAACTTCGACATTCCAGCGGACATTAAACAAAACTTTACTGTTGACGATTTCCGTATCTGCGGTAAGTGGACTTTTTTCTTTGATATCATAAACTTCTTTGAATGGTTCTAATCCTAGTACGCAGTCTCGTAAGTTTTCTTCTATGTATAGATCGATTTCTCTTTTTATCTGCAGAAGAGAAGGCATTTTAAGCTGCTGATTTTGAGCCCAATAAGGAATTACCTGAAAGGGTGATACTTTAAGATGCTGACTGCCATCATTAGCAATGTTTTCTGGCACCTTAACATAACCTCCTTGAAAGCCTAATTTAAACAAAGCATCTTCTCCCAAATCTTTGATGCAGGCGGAGATCAAGCGTTCTACTTTGCCTTTTTCCGTCGGTATCAGTTCTTCTGGTTTAATGGTGATAACTTCCTTGCGGAGGAGAATGGTCAGAATTACGGCAAGAAGAATAATTATGCCAAGGATGATAAAAAGTGTGACTTGTCCTTTCTTTTGTGGGAAATTAAAGAATGGATTTTTTTTTGATGAATTAACACTATCTGCAGATAAATTTACTGATAAATTTACATCTAAATTTACAGGTGAATTCACAGAAAAAGAACTAGTTCTATCTAAACCAAACCTCTTTTTGCTCATAGAGAGAAGTATAGTCGAGCGGTATATAAAGGTTATGTTATGTCTAAGAGGCTAAAAATGAGAAAAATTGAGTTATGTCATTAGATATCTGGTTTAATATACAATTTAATATCTGATTTAATATACGATTGAATATCTGATCAGAAGTATATCTTTTTACTTCTTTGATTTTAACTTCTTTCTAAATATTTTTATCTGAGAAACTTCTATTTCTGGACAGATACCGTTATAATCGCAGTCTTTACAGATAAATACCCCTTGATTTTCCGGCTGCCAGCCCATTAGAGGAGAACCAAATGGATGAGTTTTAATTTGTTGTTGTAATTTTTTGGTGCTAGGTCTGGATAATTCTGCAGGGCTCATTAAATAGATATTTTTGAGGTTAGTTCCTGCGCATTTAGGACACACTGGAACTAGATCATCCTGCAAAGAAGACTTAGTTTTTAATTTTGTCATTTTTTACGGTCTGATTAGTCTCGTTTATCGTTTGACTTGGATTATCTTTTTGATAGTCTTCTGAATCAAGTCTACTTTTCTGAAACAACAGAATAATCCCAATTATCACAAACAATAAACTAAATCCTGTAAAGAGTAAATTGCCTAATCTAAAAGGATCTGCACCTTCTTTAAGTAAAGAGGTATAAGGTTCTTCTGGGTTTACCAAAACTTCTACTTTTGAGCCAACAGGATTATGGTCAACCATTTTTTTTTTTTTACTAATACTTGAAGATGACTCTTCACAACAATGTCCAAGATATTCTTTCTCGCCAAATATATAGCGATATTCTAAATCAGGACCATATGTTGGTTTGTTCGATCCACTTCCACTGCCAGTTGTTCGATAGACTTCAGAAATAGTTATCTCGCCTTCTATTTGCAACCAGTTTTTTTGAGCGTTATAATCTTTAGCGATTAGGTAGGTGCCTATGATTAAAAAAATTATACTCATCACAAGAAATATACTCAGACCAACTTTTCTAGGCAACCTAATCGATGTACTTCTTGATGCATTTCTACGATAAGGTGGTTGGCGGCGATTGAAGTTGATTGAAATCATTTTTAATTTGTAAAAATTTCTGGACTATTTTATATTTTAATAATATTTTTCTTTGATCTTATTTTTCTTTATTTAATATTACCCAATATATCCTGCTTCTTTGCCCAAAGCTTTGGCTCCGGCAGTGGCGCCTTTGTGATGGTCAGTAAGTAAAGCTTTGGTTCTTTGAATTAATTCTTTTTCTACTTCACCTATCTCTCTGCTCATTTTCTTTAAATTGATACCAAAATGATATTTATCTTCCAATACGCGTAAAACTTCTTTTCCACCTTTTATTCCAAGATATAATGGATGGGCGAAAGTTTCGGCTAGTAGAGCAACTCCTTTCATTCCTCGCATTTTTCCAAGTCCAAGAAGTATTCCTGAAATGCCCACAATAGGACCAACGATTCCATAAATATCTGCTTCAACTAAAAGTTTAGTAGTGGCATATTCTTTTAATAATTTTGAATCATTACTAGTACAGTAAACTCTGGGTTTTTCTGGAACAGTCTGCAAACCGATTCCACCGGTAGTGATTATTTCTGTGCAATTATATTCTTTAGCTATTTTGATGATTTCCTCGCAGAAAGTATAGCAGCTTTCTTCGTCTATGGGTTGGATATCGCCAGCTAAAAGAAGCAGGTCGCGCTTATTGTTGGTCTTTGCGCTATTGCTGCTATTGGCAAATTTTTTGTAATAAATTTCCAGTTTTGGCATGTCTATTAAGTTATTTTCTCCGACAAAGACAGTGTGAGGGAATTTATGCGAGAAAAAAGTGCAAAGCTTTTTGGCTTTTAGTTCTTCAATTAGGAAGTCTACGGCCACTTTTCCGACGTTGCCGATACCAGGAAGACCTTCGATTAGCAGGGGCTTATTTAATTGTACTTTTTCATTAGTTTCTTTAATTATTTCCCAGTGGGCCATGATTTTGGAAAAGCAATACTAATTTATATGTTATTATTCAATCATATTTTTTACTGCATTATTCTTTCTTCATCATACTTTCTTCATGATATTCTCTTCATTGTATTCTTTTAATTTAGAAATTATATTAATCCCTTTATCTTTTCTTGCAGGACTACCATTTCTTAGCACTTTTGCTTGTTGTTCTTCTCTTTGTTTTAGCAGTTGTATCTCTTCTTTTATTTTTTGGGCATTTTGCAGCAAGACTTGTTTCATTAATTGTTTTTGTTGTTCTAGTCTGGCTTTTTTTCTAGCTTCATTTTCACTTTCTAATCTGTTTCTAAACTGTCTCATTTTTTCGTATATTTTGTTTTTGATTCTCTCAGTTTTTTTCTGTAATAATTTTGTTTTGAATTTTTTTAGATCTTTAGAGGAAAATCTTGTGTCAGATACGGGTAGCTTTTCTATCCACTGACCTTTAGTTTCATCGATAATTCCTGGTTTGTTATGCAGAGTGTTTAAAGAATACATCTTGAGCAGTAATTCTTCTTTTCTCTTTTTTAATTTTCTTTTGATAATTACTTTTCTTACTTTGATTGGTGCTACTAGGAGTACGCTTAATAAGATTAAGAGAGCTAGTCCTGCATAGTACTGTTTAGAACTGCTGGAAAACAGGCGGTTGAAAAATGCTTGTCCAGTCAATGCTGCTTTTTCTTTGAGTTGTTCTAGGGCTTCATCTATTTTTTGAGCGGTTTCTTTTTGTTCCGAGGTATCGACTGGTTCTGTATTCTTTTCTTCCTCAACGGTTTGGCAAGTGCCTTCGACACAAACTTCATTTTCCGTGCAATCGCATACTTTCTCTTCAGCAGGTGTTGGTGATTGACATTGTCCATTGCTCAATACTTGGCCGGATGGACAGCCGCCGCCGCCACCGCCACTGCTTGCTCCTCCGGAAGAACTACTGCTTGAAGAAGAACTAGGGGTTGCAGTATCGATAGTAATATTCCTAGTTTCTGTTTCTGCTCTGTTTCCAGAGGTATCATTGCCTGAAGCGTTTAACAAATATCTTCCATCGTTTAATGCGGTGTAATTGTTA
>JACPCC010000021.1 GCA_016179995.1 Candidatus Woesearchaeota archaeon
AATTTGTATCATGGCAGAAAAACAAGAAGTTAAACCAGAATTGAAAGCTGATTTCAAACACATTGTTCGTATAGCAAATGTGGATTTACAAGGTGAAAAAACATTAGTTGTTGCTCTTACTAAAATCAAAGGTGTAGGTATGAATCTGGCTCATGCTATCTGTGCTGCTGCCAAAGTAGATAAGCACTTAAGAACAGGAAATATGAATGAGGAGCAGATTAAATCATTAAATCAGATAACTTCTTCTTTTGCAACATTACCTAAATGGTTATTTAATCGCAGAAAAGATTTTGAAACTGGTGCGGATATGCATCTTCTTACTGGAAATTTAACTTTCTATGTTGATAATGATCTTAAGAGAATGAAGAAAATCAAGAGTTACAAAGGCTTGAGGCATCAAAAAGGACTTACCGTTAGAGGTCAAAGAACTAAGTCAAACTTCAGAAGAAATAAAGGTAAAGTTGTCGGCGTAGTCAAGAAGAAAATTGCTCCTGAAGCCGGAGATAAAGGAGATAAGAAAGGTGGAGATAAAAAAGGTAAAAAATAAGCTAGCGTAAAAAATAAGTGAGTTTAATTTAGCTAAACCACCTAATAAAATACAAACTAAAAAATAAAAACCAATTAACAATAAATAAACCAATAAAACTCGATAAACCAATTAAACTCAATAAGATTATAATTTACAATGGGAGATACTAGAAAATTTAAAAAAAAGTACCAGACGCCTTTACATCCTTGGAACCGAAAGAGTATAGAGGATGAGAAAGTATTGGTTAAAGAATACGGTTTAGGTAAGAAAAAAGAATTGCACATTGCTATTTCCTTCTTAAAAAAATATAAAGATATTGCTAAGAAGCTTATCGCTGACAGGACTGCTCAAGGTGCAGTTGAAAAAGAGCAGATGATGAGCAAGTTGATTCGCTTGGGGTTATTAAGTTCTGGCGCAAAATTAGATAACGTCCTGGGGTTGGAATTAAAAGATGTTTTAGAAAGAAGAATCCAAAGCAGACTTTATCGTCGTAGTTTGGCGCGCAGTATGAAACAAGCCCGCCAATTTATAGTCCATGGGCACGTAGCAATTGGTAATAAAACTATCACTTCTCCTTCTTACATGCTTTCTTTAGTTGAAGAAAGTTCATTATGTTTCTGTTCTGCTTCTGCTTTGGCTCTAGAAGATCATCCTGAGAGAGCAATTGCGGCTAAAGAAGTTAAAGCTGAAGTTACTAAAATAAAAGATAAAATTGTTGAATCTGCTAAGTTAGAATCTGGGAACTTAGACGCTGATAAGATTGGAAAAATTGATAAAACAGCAGAATTACTTGAAGTAGAAAAAGGAGTTGCTGAAGAGATAGCTAAAGAAGAATTAGAAAATAGTGGTACAGAAGAATGAAAAAAGACGAATTAACAACGGAAGCACGCACAGAAAATAAATCTTGGTCTGAAAAACTGGTAGTGGAAAAGCCATTAGCTGATACAAGCAGATCCCATAACTTTGTATCTCAAGATTCTAGTGTAAGAGATAGTGGTACTCATTCAGATAGTAGTTTTAGAGGGGCTGGTGATCGTGTTCCTAGAGATTTTTCACAGAAGATGCGCTGGGGTATTGCTCACATTAATTCTACTTATAATAACACCATTATTACTATTACTGATATTACTGGAACAGAAACTTTAGCCCGTTCTAGCGGGGGACAAATAGTTAAGTCTGATCGCTTGGAAAGTTCACCCACTGCAGCCATGGGCGCAGCTAAGAAAGTGGCAGAAATTATTCGTGAAAAAGGTATCAATGGATTATTTATTAGGGTAAAGGCCAAAGGTGGCCCTGGTGGTCCAACTAATCCAGGTCCAGGTGCTCAAGCTGCAATTCGAGCTTTATCACGTCAAGGTTTGAGAATAGGTAAAATAGAAGAAGTTACACCAATTCCTCATAACGGCTGTAGGGCTAAGGGTGGAAGAAGGGGGCGCAGAGTATGATAAAGCTGGAAAAAGTAAAAGAAGAAAAGAAAAAAAGTAAATTGTTATTCCTAATTAAAGGTGCTGATGAGATTTTTGCTAATACTATCCGCCGTCTAATAGTAGAAGAAGTTCCTACTTTGGCAGTAGAAGATTTAGAAATCAAAGACAATAATTCTGCTCTTTATGATGAAATGTTGGCTTTACGTTTGGGTTTAATTCCTATCAAAACTGATTTAGGAAGTTATACTCTAAAAGAAAAATGTAAATGTGTTGGGGCAGGTTGTGCCAGATGTGAATTAAAAATGACTCTTAAAGCTTCCAAGAAAGGCTATGTCTATGCTGAAGAAGCAAAAAGTACCGATCCAAAGTGCAGCTTTGTACAGGAAAAAATGCCTATTGTAAAATTAATCTCAAAACAAAAAGTTGATGTACAGATGACGGCTATTTTAGGTCAAGGCAAGACTCACATCAAATGGTCTCCGGGAATGGCTTTTTATAAACATGAGCCCGTACTTAAAGTAGGTTCTGTTAAAAATCCAGATTTAGTTGTAGAACAATGTACTGATGGTGTCTTTGAACAAAAAGGCAGTAAATTGATTGTAGTTGAAGAAAAAGTTTATGACAGTAATTTATTAGAACACTATGCAGCCTTAGATAATGGTATCAGTTTAGAACATACTGATAGTATACTCTTTTTTGTAGAAAGCTGGGGTCAGTTGAGTTGTAAAGAGATGTTGTCTACTGCTGGTGAAATTTTGCAGGAGAAAGTAGAAGAAATGGAAAAATTAATTTGATGATTTAATCAGTATCAATTTATAATGGTAATATTCAATTAAAAAATCAAACTCAATGGTAAAAACATGGGAACAGGTCCAACTAACTATCAACTACAGCTTTTAATTGCTGAATTAGAAGAAAAAGCACAAGAAAGTAATCTTTGGAAGCGTGTAGTTCAGGAACTAAAAAAACCAACTCGTCAGAGAAGGGAAGTTAATCTTTATAAGATTAGCAAAAATGCTTTAGATGGGGAAACCATGCTTGTACTAGGAAAAGTTTTGAGCTTAGGCGATGTAAACAAGAAAGTAGATGTAGCGGCCATGTCTTTTTCAGCTGAAGCTAAAAGAAAAATAACTGCAAACAAAGGTAAAGCTTATACAATAAAAGAACTATTTGAACAAAATCCAGAAGGAAAGAAAGTGAGGATTTTAGGATAAATTAAATTTAAATACTATGCACTTAAACCAGGGAGTTATTTAAACAATATTTAAGAAAAATCAAAGATAGATAAATAATAACTAAAGGAATTTAAAATGAAAATATTTAACGGTCAAGATATAATCTTAGGCAGGCTTGCTGCAGAAGCTGCTAAACAGGCGCTTAGTGGAGAAGAAGTAGTAGTCTTAAATTGTGAAAAAGTAGTTATCAGTGGCCGTAAATCTTTAACATTAGCTCGAGAAAAACGTCGTCGGGAAAGAAAGGGTTATCCATTAAAAAGTCATGTAATTCCACGTTTACCTGAAAGATCCGTTAGAAGATCAATTCGAGGGATGCTGCCTTGGAAGTCTGCACGAGGAAAAGAAGCTTTTGCTCGGGTTAAATGTTACAGGGGTATACCTGCTGAATATGCAGATAAACAGATAATTACTATGCCTCAAAATTCATTAAGTAAACTGCCTAACTTGAAGTATATCACTTTAAGTGAGATTTGCCATCATTTAGGCGGCAAGCATGATTAAATATTAAACCTCAAAAGTATTAAACATAATTAAATTTTGATTAAACAATCCCAAAAATTAAGATATAAAAAAAAGGAAATAAAAATGAAAGATACTACAATCGTCACACAAGGTAAACGTAAACAAGCTATTGCTCGGGCAGCTTTAAAGCCAGGCAAGGGTAAAATCAAAATTAATGGTACTTATCTAGATTTTTATGGTGAAAGATTGCTGCAGATGAGAATTAGTGAACCATTAGTTTTAGCAGGCGATGTGGCGCAAAAGATTGATATCGAAGTAATTGCTAATGGCGGCGGAATTAATGGACAAGCAGATGCTATCCGTTTAGCTATAGCCCGTGCTCTAGTTCAATATGATAAAAAGCTCAAGAAAACTTTTGACGAATATGACCGGCTGCTTTTAGTTGCTGATGTCAGACGTAAAGAAGTACGCAAGCCTAACGATTCAAAAGCAAGAGCTAAGAGACAGAAGTCTTACAGATAGAACTGTAATTTAGCTCTAATAAGCTACTTCGCTAATATATCAAATGTGACTAATATTCGAACATTAATCTACACATTTGTTTATTAGTAATTGTGAACTAATGTTCGAAAATATTTCACAATTACTATAACATCAAAAAAATAACTAAATACATGGTGAACAAAAAATGATAATTCCAATTCGTTGCTTTTCCTGTGGAAAACCTGTAGGTCATCTCTGGGAAGAGTTCCAGCAAAGACAAGAAAAAGGCGAAGTTACAAAGAAAATATTAGATGCTTTAGGCTTGGAACGATACTGCTGCCGTGGTGTAATGTTGGGCAATGTTGAATTAATAGATTTAATTGCCGAATATAAGAAGGGATAGGTCTTTATTATTTTTTAAAGTTTTTTTAGTTATTTTTTAAGTTATCTTTATTCAATAAAAATGGGTTAATACCCCGCAGCTGTTGCTGATAAGCAACCTCAGAAACCGTAGTTTCTAATGTGCTGCGACCCATTCGATGAAAATTTAAAGACATTTTCAGCGTGCCAAAAATCCGTGATTTTTGTGCATTTAAGAGTAAAAATCCCTTTTGAATGCCCCACAGCTTGCTGTGGGGATTTTTACTTTTGATATTTTTAAATATTTTTAGGTTTTTTCTATTTTGGGAAATCAAAACTAACAATCTTTATCTTTTCTGTTTTTAATAATCCATTACTGATAATTGAATCTATTCCTTTTAATCTTTCTTTTACTTCTTTAATATCAAACATTTGTTCTTTTAAACCATTCGTTTCGTATTTCTCTTGTGCTTGGTGAAACATCCAGAGGAAGTAATTATATGAATTTACTAATTCTACTGCTTGATTTGGAGAAATATTTAGCAAGCCTTCTGCTTCTAAGTAGTGTATTTTATCTTGAGTGTTGGCTGGTAAGCGAGTAATTAATTCACTTTCTTCTTCTGTTCTGATAGATTGTCTGTAGTATTTTACCAAGTCTTTTATAATTGCAAATTGTACATAGCGTAAAGGACCAAATTTAAAAGAACTTTGTTTTAATTGTGGGTCATAAAATGCAAGACCCAGTTCTAAATCATATTGAACTAGTTCATAACCAAAAGTAATTATATCTTTACCGGTATTAGAAATGGTTTGAAAATCTCTTAATTTTCTTTTTATACTTCCATCAATATTTCTTCCTCTTTTTCCAATCCATTCCCTTGCTAATTTTAGTTTTGCACTTTCTTCTATTCCTTTCTTTCCAGCTAAATAAGCTAAATCTAATATTCTCTGGGGATAAGTACGGTCGTATCGGTTATTGAAGCGATTCATGTTATCTCTTCCTATAACTTTCACTTCTACACTACCGTCAGTTAGTTTTGGCTTAAAAGCTCTTAATTGTTCAATTAGTGGGGCGGCTTTTCTTTTACCAGTTCTTCCTTCTATTAATAATAGAAATTCTAAAGTAGAAACTGGACCTTTTTCTAATCTTCCATCACTCCCTGTAGTGTATAAAGCAGAATCCTCATATTCTAAATCTATTACTTCTAATTGTCGAGAGAATTCTTCTTGCAATCTTCTATTAAATGATCTCAGTTGAGCACTATAACTAACTGGGTCTCTTTGTGATGGTAAAATATATAGTGGTAGGCTCATGAAGACGTTAAAAACTAAGTATTATTTAAAACTTTCTGAAAATATCACTAATTGGTAGTTAAATCTTTTCGGGGTGCTGGTGGGTGGTGGTTCTTTATATCAAACCAATCACCACAATATTTAAAATACTTCTTTCTTCCAAGTAAATATCGATTTGAATTGCGGTTTAAAATGGCTACTGATGAAAATTCTACTAAAAGTGTTCTGGACTTAGAAACCGATGCTCTAACTCCTGGTATGAAGCAGTATCAAGAAGTAAAGAAAGCTCATCCGGATTGTTTAGTTATGCTTAGAATGGGCGATTTTTATGAGATGTTCTATGAGGATGCGGTTACGGCGTCGAAAGAACTGGAAATTACTTTAACCGCTCGTGGCAAGGGTGATAAACGTGCGCCTCTAGCGGGTGTGCCTTTTCATGCTTTGGAATCTTATCTTGGTCGTCTGGTAAAAAAAGGTTATAAAGTAGCTATCGTAGAACAATTGGAAGATCCTAAATTGGCTAAAGGTTTAGTCAAGCGTGGTTTAGTTCGCATAGTTACACCAGGAACGGTTATTGAATCTTCTATGCTAAATGAAAAGGAGAATAATTATGTTGTTTGTCTTAGAAATTTTAATATCAGAGATTCAGGAAACAAGACGAGAGATTTAGGAAACAAGACGAATGAAGATGAGGAGGAGTTTGTAGCTGCTTTTTGCGATATTTCTACCGGTGATTTTTTTTCTTTAACTTTAGATAGCGAACAGGCTTTAATAAGTGAATTGTCACGTTTTAATCCTAGTGAATGTGTTCTTCCTGCTAGTTTATTGGTTAACAGCGAATTAGTAAGCAAGATAAAAGTTTTAGGCTCTTTTGTCAACCCATTTGAGGATTATTTTTTTCGTCTGGAGAAAGCTACTGAAGCTTTGCAGCAGCATTTCTCATCTTTAGATGGTTTTGGATTAGATGAAAAGAATCTTATGGTCTGCGGAGCGTTGATGAAATATCTTTCAGAGACACAGAAAAATAATTTATCACATTTGCAGAAGATAACTCTGCGCAGCAATAAAACTAAAATGCTTTTGGATCAAACCACTTTAAGAAATTTAGAGTTGACTAAAAATATCCGCGATGGAACGGCCAGAGGAACATTACTTTCGGTTATCGATAAAACCTCTACTCCTCTGGGAGCGAGAAAGCTGCGTCAATGGTTGAAAGAACCACTGCTAAATCTACAGGCTATCGAAGCACGTTTACAAGCTGTGGAGGAGTTAAATCAAGAAATTTTAATACGGGCAGAGATTCAAGAGTTTTTACAGCAAGTCCAGGACTTAGAGCGTTTAACTGGTCGGATTAATTATGGTAACGCTAATCCTCGTGATTTATTATCATTAAAAAATTCTCTTTTACAAATTCCTTTACTGAAAGAGAAGATTGAACCATTTAAGAGTTATCTTTTAGTTGATATAAAAAACATGTCTAGTTTAGAAGAGTTAAATGAAATCATTGCTTCTGCTATTTGTGATGATGCTCCTTTATCTCTACGTGAAGGAGGAATTATTAAAGATGCTTTTAATCAAGAACTGGATCAATTGTATGCTCTCAAAAGAAACAGCCGTAAATATTTGCAGGAATTAGAAGAAAAAGAAACTAGAACGTCTAGAACAGCAATCTTGCTGGCCGTGTCTTGTATTTCTGTAGTTTTAGCAACTACACGATGCACTAAATCTTGAAAAAGC
>JACPCC010000022.1 GCA_016179995.1 Candidatus Woesearchaeota archaeon
GACTACGAAGTGGGAGGTACGAGGAGCGTAGCGACGAAGAGTTTTCAAGTTACCGTGCGTAAGGCGTTGCTGTCATAGTTCTTAAATACCGTCAGTTAGGCAAAAACAAATAGTCGTTTTCGTTGTGTTAGGGGGCCCTCTCAGTTTTGATAAGTTTTTACCGAAAGATTTAAATATGAATATCATATTAGTATGAATTGGTGATCAAAATGGAATTTGAAGTTGCTACAATAGGTGAACGTGGACAAGTGGTTATCCCCCAATCGTTTCGCGAAGAGATGGGTATCCATAAAGGAGATAAATTTATGGTTTTGACCCGTGGAGATATGTTTGTGCTGAAGAAACTGCAAGCTCCAAGTATGGAAGACTTTGACAGGATGTTAAAAAAAGCCCACGACCATGCCAAGAAACATGGGCTTCAACCAAGTGATGTTGAAGATGCAATCAAAAGAGTGCGCGGACAATGAGAATACGTGCAGTTCTAGATACCAACGTTTTTGTTTCGGGTATTCATTGGACTGGAGCTTCGAAAAAGGTACTCAGAGCGTGGATGGAAGGAAAGTTTCTGCTTGTCTCTTCTTTGCCCATTATTGACGAGATTATTCGCGTATTAATGGCATTTAAAGTACCTCTTGAGCCAGAGGACATTTCTTGGTGGGAAAGCCTGATTTTAGAAAAGTCTTCTTTAGTTTTCCCGGTTGAACATCTCACTGTTGTGAAGAATGATCCTGATGATGATAAATTTATTGAGGCAGCAGTAGAAGGAAATGCTCGATATATTGTAAGTCAGGATAAGCACTTGCTAAATATTAAAGAGTATAGTGGAATTAAGATTCTGCATCCTGATGAATTCTTGGAACTGCTAGACTAAATTCTCTCGATTTATCCCATAGTGAAATAAACATCTCTCGTAAACTCTGGACACTTTCCTCTTGATTTATTTTTATGATTGTTCTTTCTTTTTCTGGTTTTCCGATTATTGTTAGCATAGCAAATTTCCCATCTACAATATGCAGTCGGAGATTTTTCTTTAATGGATAATCCCTCAATTTGACTCCTAAGTGAATGAGCTTCTTAGCCCTCTCAACATTCTCCTTATTGATAGGAACAATCATTCTATTATCTACTTTTTTCTTTAATATAATTTTTGTAGGCGTAATAAGGTCAACATCCCGTAAATGAGGAATCAGGGGTCCAGCAATAATGAAGAGTTCTTTCTTTGCTTTGGCATAGATCTCCACAATATTCTGATAATAAACATCTTCCCCACTTGATAAAGACACGATCCCATGTTCTTCTTTTTTCTCCAGTTTGTCGATTATTGTTTGAAGTTCAATAGATTTTTCGCTCCATTCTCTATTTTTGTGGACAAGCATAGCTTTAAGCCCAATTTTTGGATCGATAGCTTTGATGAGCCGAGGTGTTCCGGGGAGAACAGAAACCAAACTTTTAGCTACCAGCGATTCCACAACATCATAAATTCTTCCAGAAGGAATATGGCTTAAACTACCCAACTGATAGGCTGTAACTGCCTCTACTTTGAGCAGTGCCAAGTACGCTTTAATCTCGTATTGGGTCAGGTTTAGCTGTCGTAGGAGTTCTTCCATATTTCACCACTCCGAGTAGGGGTGCATAGTTAATATATAAATGTTTCTGTTCTTATCATAGGATGGTAACAGAAAAATTGAGATTTGGACTTGAAGATATAACCCACTATTTTGAAAATAGGGCTGCTTCAGAAATATACCGAGAGTTGTATCACCATACACATTCAGGAAAAATGAAGTTTATGTTTTGCGTAACAGAGGCAATTGGTGATTATGTTCTGATGGCGTTAACCCAATTAACCAAAAGTGTTGATGGTGCACTATCAAAAGAGATTGAGAGAAATATCTCCTCAGATGAAGAATCTTTATGCTTAAAAAATGTTGGTGCTCCGCCCTATGATGCACTAACAGAAAGAATTAGAGTTGTTCTTGGGGCGGTAGCACATCCCTATCTTGAAGAGCATAAATTACTAGGGGAATATGTAAGAACTTTGGATGTCATTTTAATGAGCATTTATGGGAATGTCACTCAAGATGCTCCTTCAGATATAAAGCCATTGTTACACCAAGACAAGCATCAGGTTGATGGTGATTCATTCAAAAAGCTCATTGCTTGGTTGGAAGAACAGGAAGAAAAAGATATCCCCCAACAACAATGTGGCAAGAGTATTCCTGATAGCTTAAAGCCAATATTCATACCTCGGCTATATCAGAGAATAGAAAATTTAGCTAATTTTTACAACGAGGGAAAAGCAGCAACTCTTGATGAATCTTTGGTGCCAGATGGAGAGAACCCACAACCCGAGGATTTAAGAGATTTTTTGTTTAGAGATCTCAACAGAATATTTATGAGAGAGGATGAAGAGTAGTTTTAAAGAATCGTTCAGAGAGAGCCCCATTTGTTTTCTCCGTTCGTATTGTTTTTGCCGTCATAGTGTTTTACATAGTAGTTAAAGACAGCAACGCATTAAAGTTTAAGATTTCCGATAGGATTGTTCTTGTTTAGGTAACTTGAAAATTGGATTTAACGTATGGGGTTTACAGAAGTGGCAATCCCTCCAATAATTTCTCCTCGATTTTTCGGCAACCCATGAAAAATCAGAGCTGAGAAATTTTTGAGAGCTGGATTGACATTTGGGAATTTTACGAGCTGAGTAAAATTCCTGTAAACCCCTGTTATATGACCTGACTGAAGCAAGCGAGTGTAAAATTAACTATCAAATTTCTCGCTTGCGTAAGGAAAGCGCAGCGGGGTGCGAACCGAAGTGAGCAAGTTTTTTTCTCGCCGAAAATTCCATTGCCACCGTAGTTTTTTGAAATGAGTTAAAGATAGAGTTACTGCGTAGCAGACAAGAATTAGGGGGTTAAGAGGCAGTAGAGAACCACTATTAAGTAGTCACTTGACCAAAAGCTTTATAAATAGGCACTGTTTTGTATTATAGAAAATGTTTAGATTAGACGTTGGAGAACTTGAAGCATTAGTGGATCAAATCCCAGAACCACTTACAAGAGCTAGAGAAGGTATGCAACAATTTAGTCCTGACTCTGAACAAATTGCGAAGTATTCTGAACTTTATATTCGAGTATTAATGGGTGGGGAAAACAGAGCTAAAAGAGAGTTTAATGACAAAGATTCACATGCGTCTGATCCTGCAACAAAAGCATTTAAGATATTATCTCCCGAAAAACGTACTGAACTAGGACAACAATACTTACAATGGAGACTTGATTTTATGTCTGAAGAAACATCAGAAGGAGCATTAAGACAAGCTGCATCTCTCGCTAAAGAAATTGGACTTGAAACACAAGTTTCTGTAATTGCTAAGCCACACGTGCACAGTAGGTTTACTTCTTTGGAAGATGCGTCTGGCAAAACTGATGAAACAGCCATCAATCTTGCTACCGTTGCTAAAACTCTTGGCTTAGTTGATAAAACGAGAGAAATAGCAACCAATTATTTTCAGAGAAGATTGGAAAGAATACAAAATCCCAATTCTACAGATGATTTTGAGATGACTAATTTGTTTGCTTTTGCTGATGTTTATGGTTTGTCCAAGGATGGTGAACTTACTGATCTTTATTTAGCAACAAGTTTTTTCGCTGATAGATGGGGTTCTGCGTATGACAAAATGCCCAAAATTACAGAAGAAAATGAAAGAGAAGTAATGCAGAAAGGATGGCGAATTGCTCAAAATCTTTGGCAAAATAGCAGTAATGTAAAAGGTTTAGCGAAACTGATTCGTAATGAAAAATTTAAGGCAGAGTATAGTTCTAACAAAACAGCACGAGCAATTGCTAAGAATGTTGTTGCTGAAACATTAAAAGGAAGTTATGGAATTGATGAAGTTAAAAGTCTAGTTGATGCCTATAAATTATCTGGTTTAAAGAAAATTATTGGTGAGGGAATTAGTGCAAACTTACAAGAAGGTCATTATCAAACTGCTCAGCAAATAGCTGAAGGATTTGGTTATAATATCACTGATGGAATGTATGTTAAAGCGAGAGCTGTTCTCGAAGAAAAAGTAAGCGGTGCTGTTAAAGATAGAAAGTTAGAAGAAGCTATTGAAGCTCGATTGAGACTTAAAGCATTTGATAGATACAGAGCAGAAGGAATTAATATTGAATCTCTTCCAGAAGTAGATCTTCCGGAGAGATATTCTGGGAAAATAATTTTAGTAGAATTTCAGGGAAGAACGTTTTTACGTTCAGGCTCAGATATGCACGAAGGAATCTGCGATGCTTTCAGAAAGGAAGTTAAATTAATGGGCTTTTCTCGTGGATATGTTCAAGAAAAAGGCGGTGCTCATATCGGTTTTAATAAGGATTCTGGAGATAGGGTAATTTATGATAAAAGTGAACAGTATGGTGAATGTGATAAAGAAGTAGCGAGACAATTAGTTCAGAAAACTTTTCCAGATCAGAAGATTGTAGCGAAGCCAGTACGAAATAGTGGCTGGTAGATTTCTTTTTGCCTCTTAACCCCATAGGTAGCTCATTTCAAAAAATTTGGGAGAACGGAGTGAACTGCTAAATTAATGTTAGATTTAGTTGCGAAGCAATGAAGTATTCGTTTTTCGTTTTGTCGATTTAGTGAAGGTGGCAATAGAAAAAATTTTCGGAAACGAACGCAGAGAGTGTACCTGTAAGGCGAGAAAAAAATTTCATATAACACCTATTTGACGCAGTTTTAATTGCGTTAAATAGAAGTATATATCCAAAACACGAAATAATTATTAACTAAGAGTTATTTTTCTAATATTAAGATGAATAAAGAAGAATATTCTCCTTATTTAACTAAGTTATCTGAAGAGTTAAGACTATTAGGCTATTCTTCGAAAACTGAAAAAGCTTATCTAAATACTCTTCAAAAATACTTCACTTCTGAAAAATCACCACGTGACTATCTGTTAAATTACACCAATAAAAGCCGCTCTTCACTTAGAACTGTCTATTTTGCCTTAAAATTCTTTCATGAAAAAATATTGCACCAAGATTTTAAAGAAGAGATACCACTAGCAAAAAAACACAACAAATTACCACAAGTCTTAAACCAAGAAGAAATACAAAAATTGTTTGAAGTGACAATGAATCTCAAACACCGCTTTGTTTTGATGCTTCTTTACTATAGTGGTATTCGTCTCAACGAGCTTCTCAACTTAAAATGGGAAGACTTTGATTTTTCTCGAGATACGATTCATCTTAAAACTACTAAGGGCAGTAAAGAAAGAGTAATATTTCTTCACGAGAAGATAAAGCACTTAGTCGAAGAGTTCAAACTGCAAAAAACAGATTTGGTATTCCAATCAAACTTACTAAAGAAATACAATGAGAGAACTATACAAATGATTGTCCGTCTAGCGGCTAAAAAAGCTGAGATTAAAAAAAGAGTTACACCGCACACTCTTCGCCATAGTTTTGCCACGCATTTACTTGAAGCCGGCGCAGACATAAGATATATCCAGCAGCTCCTCGGGCATAAAGATTTGAAAACAACTTCTGTTTACACACACGTAGCTAATAGAGATGTACATAAACTGGCAAATTTGTTGAAGTAAAATTATTCCTGACAATACATTTTATTTCAGACCGAGATCCTCTTTAATTAACTTCACAATCTCTGGAAATGTTTCAATCTTAAAATGACCATTCTTACTTTTAAAGATGATAATTTTAGCATATTTTAACTTTTGAGCATATTTTTCAGCATGTTGAACTGGCACAATATCATCATCTTTTGAAAACATTAAATAGAGGTTTTTAGAGTTTTTTTCTAGCAAAAATAAGTTGGATTTTAGTTTAAACCCACCAACTAGATCCTCTTCTGCTAAAGTGCTATCGTAGGGAGGACAAATCAAATAAGTAGAAAGTATTTTTTTAGGAAACTTATTTTCCGATAGATATTTGGCTAGAAAAATCCCGCCTAAAGATGAACCAATTAGAATCACTTTTTTATCAAAATGAGGTAAATATCTCTCAAAGTGAATTTTCCATTCCTTATATTTTGCATCTTCTGGCCTTGGCATCGATAGTCTAATAATATCGACAGAGTTGCCCAGCTTTTTGTCTAAATAATCCCCACTCCAACGGACCTTTTTTTCTAATGAAATAGGTCTAGTTTTCAGATAATGCAAATAGTCTTTTCTATTTTTAAAAGTCATGCCCCCATGGACAATTACTATTTGAGTTTTACTTTTCATTGAAGTTAAAAGAAAGTCACAAAGTTTATTAAACTATCTCCATAACACTATCCACAAAACACTATCCACAAAACATTATCCATATAATACTACACTACAAATTAAATAATCTAACCATGAAACACGAAGAAAAACATAGTCGTTTAAATGTACTGCAGCACACGCCAGAAGATCTGCGCTGGGCGACACATGAATTAGTGGCCCAATACCGCGCAAAGAGATTGAAATGCAACACTATCGCTGAAATCGGCTGCGGTATCGGCTTTCAAACTATAGCTTTTGCTCAAGAATGTGACAAAGTATACGCTATAGAAATTGATGCAGATAAAATAGCTCGCGCTCAAAAAAATGCTCAAATTATGGGCTTAAAAAACATTACTTTTATTCATGGAGATGCATTAAACCAAGAGATAATTAACAAAGTTAAAGACGCAGAAATAGTCTTCTGCGACCCTGAACGTCTGCCTGAAGAGAAAGAAAGAAGTGCTCAAACTATTAAACCAAATCCATCTGAATTATTGAGATTATATCAACCAATTACTAAAAAGATTGTCATAGAGCTGCCACCGCAGATAAAAGAAATACTTTTTGCAGGAGAAAAAGAATACTTATCCCTCAACGGCAGTATTAATCGTCTGACACTTTACACCGGCTCACTGCAAACTTGCGAAACTAGCGCTGTAGTTCTGCCGGAAGAAGCCAAATTAACATCATTGCCTAAAGAAGAAAAAGAAAAAGCGATTAAGACCTTTAAAACCACAACTCAAATTAAAAAATATTTTTATGAAGTAGATCCAGCTATAGATAAAGCAGGATTACATTTAGAGTTGAGCCTAGAAACTAAAACAGAATTGATAAGCCAAGAAATGAATGAAGAAAATAAACAAGAAAAAAGTAAGATTACATTTTTCACGTCAGAAAACCTAATACAAAGCCCTTTCTTCAAAAACAGCTATTTATTTTTAGGCGACACTGATTTTGATGAACCACAGATGATTTCTTTATTGATGCAAAAAAAAGCCGGTAAAGTAACTTTACGTTTTCCTATAGAACCACAAGAATACTGGAAGTTTCGCACAAAAATAGAAAAACAACTTAGCGGTGAAAAGAAAGTAGCATTGTTTAAAATAAATGGAAAAGCCGTATTGGGAGAGAAAATAGAAAATACATTAGGCACAGTTATCTACCGACTGACATAATTTTTAACCTAATTTGTTATGTCCGCTGTAGATACAAAGGACAGAACTATTTTAAATTATTATTTCTTTCCTTTGGTATCTAATAAGTAAACTGCGTCGAAGCTGACAGTATTTTATGAATAAAACAATGTGCTCTAAGTTACGCAGTTTACTATAATTACAAAATAATGAGAGATTAGCCGAAAAATGGTCAACTCTATGAATAAAATAAAAGACGAAATCAAAAATAGAATTCAATTGTCTGGATGCGCCATAATTAATGATGATAAACTTCTGCTTCTTTGGAAAAAGAAACATAAGCATTATGAATTTCCAGGAGGAAAAATAGAAAGCGGTGAAACTCTCGAACAAACCGCTCTTCGTGAAACTAAAGAAGAGATTGGATGCGAAGTTAAAATTGTGAAATACTTGTTCTATAAAGATTTTTACATTGATAGTCATTATTTTAGGAGTCATAAATATTTAGCACAGATTCCTCCAGGACAAGTTCCAAAAATTATGGAACCAGAACTATTTAGAGATATCTTTTGGTTGCCGATGAAACAATATAAAGATTATTCTGTTGCTCCAAATGTAAAAGATTTCTGTGAAGATTATATTAATGGAAAAATAGAGTTATAATGTAAAACACCAAAGTAGAATTATAGTCCAAATACTACAGCTATATAACTTTGTTTATTTTCTCCAGCAACAGTTTCCATTCTTCAACAGAGATTTGACTTATCCGTTTATCTAATAGTTTATCATCCAATTCAAGTTTGGATATAAAAGCAAGTGCTTCTTTTTTAGTCAATGGTTTTATCTCTTTTTCTAGTTTCCTTTCTAAAATAGACCATTCAATTAAAGCTTCGCGCAGACCATTTTTTAAAGTTTTATCTCTTTGTTTGTACAATTCTTGAACTAAAAATTCCACGGCTTCAAGTTTATTATTTCTTTCTGAATCTTTTCTCACTAAATTTTTTCTCTCTAAATGTAAGACCACCGAATCTACCCGTGGCATAGGAGAAAATAATTCTCGTGGAACTTTTTCAATAACTTTAAACTCTAAAAAAGCTGAAAATACAGGATGAACTGACATCTTTTCGGCAAACCCGGCAGGAACCATCAAGACGGCTTTTTCAACATCCCGACCACGTATCCGACAAAGATATTTCAATAAAGGTTCGCCTATTTGATAGGGAATATTAGCTACAATCTTATTAAACTTAATTTTATGTTCTATAGCATATTCATTCAAAAAATATAAAGCATTGATAAAAAATAGATCTATTTTTCCGTCGGATTCGTTTTTAACCCCCTCTAATTCTGGTCTAAAGTTTTCATCTATTTCTAAAGCAATAACCTTGCCCGCTACTTTAACCAATTCTTTAGTTAACGTACCATTCCCCGCCCCGATTTCAAGTATAGTATCTGCCGAACTGAGCTGAGCCGCTTCAATAATTTTTTGCAAAACAGCTTTTCCTTCTTGATAATTAACTAACAAAAAATGCTGCCCCCATTGTTCTTTATCAACAGAAACTTTATTTCTACTAACTTTAATTTTGGAAAGAAACTTCTTCTTAGCTTTAGAAGTATCAATCTTCCTGTAATCATTATAACTAGCTCCAGAGTTTAGATTATTTCCAAAATATTTAGAGTGATTTAATTTCATTTACCTAAAGAAAACACGCTTATTAAAAAAACTATCTCTAATGTTTTTATTAGTCATCCACCAACTAAGCAAAAAATAGCCAAATAGGTTTAATCTTCTTCAGTCTTGACTAAATCTATATCTGCCAAATTCATATCACCTAAATCAATATCAATATCTATAGAATCTTCATCTGAGTCTGTCATTGGATTAGTACTA